>JAZFUB010000486.1:0-8224 GCA_036447015.1 Thermoguttaceae bacterium
CCCTGAGGAACGAAGGGCGTGGTTCTCCCGACGCATCACGCCCTTCGTTCCTCAGGGACGTGCCACACGCTCTGTTCTTCAAGGGCTGCTACGCGTCGAAATCGCTGCCCCAAAGCGGGGTCCCTTCGCCGCGGATCGGAAAACCGAGCCGTTTGTCGCTCAGCCGGTTGATCAACGGCTCGCCCGCCTGACGACGGCGGAGGTTCTCGCAGAAGAGCCGCGTCATGTTGTCGATCCGCCAGGCGCTTTGCCCAGCCACGTGCGGCGTGATGATCACATTGGGCATCTCCCAGAGCCGGCTCGACTCGGGCAAAGGCTCGGGATCGGTCACGTCCAGCACCGCCCCGGCCAGATGGCCCGATTCGAGCGCATCGACCAGATCCAACGTATGGACCAACGGCCCCCGGGCCATGTTCGCCAGCAGGGCGCCCGGCTTCATCTTGTCGAGCATCGCCCGATCGAACATGCCCTGGGTCGACCCGTTCAGCGGCAGCGACAGCACCACGGTATCGACCGCCCCCAACAGATCGTCGAGCCGGTCGGCCGGCCAGAGCGACTCGACACCGTCGGGCTTCTCGACCGGAAACAGATCCGTGGCGAGAATGCGAGTCCGGAACGGCCTAAGCAATTGGGCCAATCGGCGGCCGACGCCCCCGAACCCCACGATGCCGACCGTTCGGCGCGTCAGGTCGCGCGTCGCCCGTCGGACGAACTCCTTCTTCTGCTGCGCACGGAAGAACGTGGGCAGATTCCGGTTCCAGGCCGTCAGCAGGCCGATCGTGTGCTCGGCGACCTGGTCGGCCAGCACGGCCGAAGCGCTCGTGACGACGATCTCCGACTCGATGACCGGCGGCACCAGGCAATGGTCCATGCCGGCGGCCGACGACTGGATCCACCGCAGCCGCCCCTGCCGAACCACGCGCTGCCAATCGACCGGCACCTTGGCATGGCCGCAGTAGATGTCGGCGCTGAGCAGTTCCTCGGCAATGTTCTCTTGGCCCGCGTCGACCACCTCGGCCCCCGGCATGGCGGCGGCGATCTGGTCACAATGGTGTTGCTCGACCGGGTAACAGAGGACGATTTTCATAGGCGTAGCTGCTGGGATCGTGTTTGAGCGTGTTTGAGTGAGTGACGTCAACGATCTATTGTGTCCGATTCCCAGCCAATGGACCAGTGGTCTTTGCCGCCCCCACCGAAGACGACCGCAGGACCCCACTCATTTCTGCAAAATCGCCGCCCTCACGGAAACGACGCTAGATGACCCCGTGGGAAATGATTAGAATAAACGGTTGAAAGAGCGACCAGCGGTATCCCACCTTCGCGGCGGTCCGTCGCTCTGTTTCATCGTGCTGCCGCCGTGAACCGCAACCCATTGGCATCACACCCGCCCCACTTCGAGAAACACGTCGAGAGAAGGGCCAAGGAGGTTTCCACTGAAATATGACACACCCAGGAACAACTATCAACTCCCGATGGCGGCGGTCGTGCTGTTGGTGGCACTGCGGATGTCGATCGGGTGCCACTTCCTGTACGAGGGAACATGGAAGATCAAGAATGCGGACAAGTTCTCCGCGAAGCCGTTTCTGACGATGGCCAAGGGACCGGCCGCACCGCTGTTCTACGCCATGGTGCCCGATCTCGACGGTCGGGAGCGGTTGAAGTTCGAGACGAATGAAGACGGCAATCGCGTCTTCGAAGGCGAGAGTTTCACTTCCACTTGGGACAAGCTGCGGGAAGGCACCGTTGGCAAGTACGCTCTGGACGAGAAGCAGCAAAAGCAGGCCGCCGACATCTTCCTCCTGTACTCGACCGGGCTGGAACAGTACTTCAAGGAGAACGGCGAAGACATCGTCGCCCATTTCGGCAGTCTCGATCGCTTCGAGGCGATGAAGGCCGCCGGTACCGACGGGTCGGACTACAAGAAGGAACGGATCTGGGACGAGCAACAAAAACTTCGTGGCGAGGTCGGCAAATGGCTCGGTGCGATCGACAAGATGGGCGAGGACTATCAATCGGCCCTTTGGATGGGCGTTCTCTCCCCAGAGCAGCGAGCCCAGGGCGATCTGCCGGTGGCGACCACCTTCGGCGATTTCCTCGACTTCGCGGTCACCTACGGCCTGACGGCCATCGGGTTCTGCCTGATGCTTGGGCTATGCACCCGATTTGCGTGTCTCGGCGGGGCCGCCTTTCTGATCTCGGTCCTGCTGACGCAGCCGCCCTGGCCGACGATCTATCCGCACGCACCGCCGGTGGCGGGCCATGCCATGGTGATCGACAAGAACTTCATCGAGATGGTCGCACTGTTGCTGCTGGCCAGCACGGCCGTGGGCCGCTGGGGTGGACTCGACTACTTCGTCGAGAACTACGTCATCGGGCTATGGAATTCGTCTAAGAAAAAACAGAAAAACGCAGGGGGTAACTAACGTGAATCTGACTCCTGAGCAAAAAGCCGCCGGCAAAGAGAATTTCGTTGCCGCCTGCGGAGAAAACCGACGCGAGTTCCTCAAGAAGGGAGCCCTCGCCGGTGCCGTCGCGGCCGGTGGGCTGGGCACCTTTTACTTTGGCTACGGGGCGACGCTTCCCGATCCGGTCCGCGTCGGCGTGATCGGCACGGGCGACGAAGGCAACGTGCTGATCGGCGCGATCAGCACGAACTTCATCGACGTCCGCTCGATCGCCGACATCCGCCCGTACAACATCCATCGGGCCTTCCACGGCGACGTCTACAGCCCGGCCGCCCTTTCCGCCCGTTGCGGGCTGATGACCAAGTACGGCTGGAAGACCGAAGACGCTGCCCGCAAGCACGTCAAGGTGTACGGGGCCTATCAGGACCTGATCGACAGCGCCAAGGCGGACGGCATCGAGGCCGTGATCATCGCCCTGCCCTTGCACCTGCACGCCCCGGCGGCCGTCGCGGCCATGCGAGCCGGGTTGCATGTGCTGACCGAAAAACTGATGGGCCACAGCGTTCATCAGTGCAAGGAGATGGCCCGAGTGGCCGAAGAGACCAATACGCATCTGGCCACCGGCCATCAACGCCATTACAACATCCTCTACGACAACGCGGTCGACCAGATTCAACGCGGCCTGCTGGGTGATTTGCACTACATCCGCGCCCAGTGGCATCGCGGCAACCTGCCGGGCAGCGATAGCTGGCAACAGCCGATGCCCAAGAAGGCCAAGCCGAACGACGTCCAGAAGGATCGGCTCGATAAGGATTTGGCCAGTTGGAAGAGGAAGCTGGGCGAACTGAAGAAGAACAATCAGGTCGCCGAGATCGAGGCCTGGGAGCAGAAGGTCCGGCAGAAGGTGGCCCAAATCTCCGACGAGCAACTCGTCGGCCAGGTCGAGCAGTACGGCTACGAGGCCGCCAAGATCAAGACACCCACCGGTGAGTACGACCGGCCGGCGATCGAAGAGTTGATCCGCTGGCGATTGTGGGATCGGACCGGCGGCGGGTTGATGGCCGAACTGGGAAGCCACCAACTCGACGCGGCCAGCATCTTCATCTCGGCCATGTTCGGCGGCAAGAAGCAGCATCCGCTGAGCGTCTCGGCCGCCGCCAATCGGGCCGTCTTCCCCGTCGATCGCGACGCGAACGACCATGTTTTCTGCATCCTGGAGTTCGCAGCCCCGGGCTACGACCCGAAGGACCCGATCGCGTCGCGCAAGAAGATCGGCGTGCAATACGCCTCGGTCAACGGCAACGGCTACGGCGGCTATGGCGAGATCGTCTTCGGCACCGGTGGAACGCTGATCCTCGACCGCGAGAAGGAAGCGATCCTGCTGCAAAGCGAGTCGAAGAGCAAGATCGCCGTGGAAAAGGGCCCGGCGTTGGACACCCAGGCCAGCGGCCCGGCACAGAAGGCCGTGGCCGGACCGACGGCCGAAGTCAGCCGCGGCTATACCGAGGAAGAAGAGCACTGGGCCTGGTGCATTCGCAACAATCCGGACAACACGGACCCGAACCTGCACCCGCGGTGCAATCCGAAAGTGGCGCTGGGCGATGCGGTCATCGCACTGACGACGAATATCGCGGCCAAGGAGGGTCGGCGGATCGAGTTCGACGAAGACTGGTTCGATCCCGACAGCGATGCGACGCCCGAAGGCGTCAAGCCCCGGACGTGAATCGCGACATCTACAAGAGCTAAGCCACGATAAAGCCCACGATGGGAGATAGATACGATGAATTTGAGCCCTGAGGACAAAGCCGTCGGGAAGGAAAACTTCCATGCCGCCATCGGTAGCGACGTGCGTCTGTCGGACAGCGATCCGAACCGTCGGGAATTTCTCCAAGAGCGAATCGACGAGAGCCTCGCGATCGGCGACATCCCCGGCTACGCGTATTTCGGCTACGAGAGTTCGCCCGGCGAAGGCGGGCCGGTTCGTGTCGGCGTGATCGGCACCGGCGACGAGGGTAGCGTGCTGATCGGCGCGATCAACCCCGACTATGTCGAGGTCAAGTCGATCGCCGACATCCGTCCGTACAACGTCTATCGGGCCTTCCACGGCGACGTCTACAGCGCGACGGCCATGGCCGTGCGTTGTGGTCTGATCGCGAAGTACGACTGGGCCGATGAAGACGAAGCCCGCCAAAACGTCAAGGTCTACGGCGAGTATCACGAACTGATCGACAGCGCGGCCGCCGACGGCATCGAGGCCGTGATCATCGCCCTGCCCTTGCACCTGCACGCCCCCGCGGCGGTTGCGGCCATGCGAGCCGGACTGCATGTGCTGACCGAGAAACTGATGGCCCATAGCGTCCACGAGTGCAAGGAGATGGCCCGAGTGGCCGACGAGACCGGCAAGCATCTGGCGACCGGCCACCAGCGGCATTACAACATCCTCTACGCCAACGCGGTCGATCTGATCGCACGCGGCGTGTTGGGCGATTTGCACTACATTCGCGCCCAATGGCATCGATCCAATCTGCCGGGCACCGATAGCTGGCAGCAGCCGATGCCCAAGGAAGCGAAACCCGACGACGTGCAGGCCGAAAAACTGCTCGAAGAGTTGGATAGCTGGAACGAGACGGTGACGAAAATCGAAGAGAAGGTGACGAAGCTCGAAGCGAACATCGAGGACCGAAACGGAAAGATCGCACACCTCGAGACACTCGATCGCAGCGCGGACGCCGAGCCCTTCCGGAAACAGATTGTCGGTTGGAAAAAGGACATTGTTGGCTTGACCAAGGATCTTGCCGCCTGGGAGAAGAAGATCAAGCAAAAGGAGATGCAAATCTCCGACAAGGATATCGTCGGCAAGGTCGAGCAGTTCGGCTACGAGGCCAAGCAGATCAAGGACGGCGAAGGCAACGTGGTTTACGACCGGCCCGCCATGGAAGAACTGATTCGCTGGCGGCTTTGGGATCGTACGGGCGGTGGGCTGATGGCCGAGCTGGGAAGCCATCAACTCGATGCGGCCAGCATCTTCATCGCCGCGATGAACGACGGCAAGAAGCAGTATCCGTTGAGCGTGGCCGCCGCATCGAACCGGCCCGTCTTCCCGCCCGACCGAGATGTCGACGATCACGTCTTCTGCCTGTTCGAGTTCCCAGGCCCGGGCTACGACCCGGCGGATCCGAACAACAAGTTGAAGAAGATCGGCGTCCAATACGCATCGATCAACGGCAACGGCTACGGCGGCTATGGCGAAACCGTCATGGGCACCAAGGGAACGCTGCTGCTGGAGCGCGAGACGGACGCCATGCTTTGGAAGACGTCGGTCACCGACAGCAAGACGAAGGTGGTCGTGGCAGAAGACAAAGACGAAATCGAGCGATTGGGGCTTAGCACGGATGACGGGGACGACCCGAAATCGGCGGCCATCGGCCATATGGCGGTGAAAGACGCTGGACGCGGTTATCAGCAACAGATCGAGCATTGGGCCTGGTGCATCCGAAAGAACCCGGACAATTCCGACCCGGACATCCACCCACGCTGCTATCCGAAGGTCGCGTTGGGCGACGCGGTGATTGCGTTGACGACGAACATGGCGGCCCGAGAGGGCAAACGGATCGAGTTCGACAAGGATTGGTTCGATCCCGACAACGACGCCACGCCCGAGGGCGTCAAGCCGGACGTGAGTCGTTACGACGCGTGATCGACGCCGCCGTTGACAGCGCACCCAACGCGTTGACCACGCCCACCAACTGTGTCGTCCAAGCCCACCCACGGCGGGCGGTGGGACTGAATTGCGGTGAGATTGAATTTCGAGGAGACTGGAGCCCCGGACGGGTCCCACCGACCGCCGTCGGTGGGCTTGGACGAGTGTAGTGTTTTCATCGTTGCGACAGATTTGGATTAGGAGGATCCCATGGATAAGTGGCCGATTGGCGTGTTTGCGAGTATCGATGCGGGTTTGGGTGTGAAGTTGGAGGTTGCCGGCGAGTTGGGTATCCCGACCGTTCAACTCCATGCACCGCAGAAAGCGAGTCGAACGGAAGAGAACGCCGAGAAGTTCCTTGCCCGGCTCAAGGAGTTGGGCATCACGATCACGGTGGTCTTTGGCGGTTTCGAGGGCGAGAGCTACGCCGACATCCCGACCTGTCAGAAGACGGTCGGGCTGGTGCCGCCGGAAACTCGTGTGGCGCGGACGCAGGAGATGAAGGAGATCGCCGACTTCGCAAAGCTGTTGGGCGTCGACACGGTCGGTCTGCACATCGGCTTCGTGCCGCACGACACCACCGACCCGATGTTCGGCGAGGTGGTCGACGTTGCCCGGGAGGTTTGTGACCACTGCAAGCAGAACGGCCAGCGGCTGCATCTGGAGACGGGCCAGGAGTCGGCCGACGCATTGTTGCAGTTCCTTGCGGCGGTGGATCGGGACAATCTTGGCGTGAACTTCGATCCGGCCAACATGATCCTCTACGGGTCGGGCGAGCCGATCGAGGCCTTGAAGAAGATCGGTCCGCACGTGGCCAGTGTCCACTGCAAAGACGCCAAGTGGGCCGCCAACCCGGGCGACGAGTGGGGCGCGGAAGTGCCGTTGGGCGAGGGCGACGTGGGCATGGAGACGTTCCTCCGCACGCTGGATGAACTCGGCTACGACGGCCCGTTGACGATCGAACGAGAAATCCCCCAGGATCCCGAGCGTCAGAAGGAAGAGATCGGCCGCGGGATGGGACTACTGAACGAACTGAAAGCAAAGATCGGCTAGCCGTCCGCCGAACAACGTGTGCCACTGCTTGCTTGCAAGCAGTGTTTTGCCGGGACTTCCGGCTTGACCCGGCGGCACTGCTTGCAAGCAAGCAGTGGCACACACCCGACTTGACCAACCGACCTTACACTGCAGGGAAATCGCAACATGCCGCGTCTGACCATGGAAACCTCGCACACGCTGGGCCAAGAGGAAGCCACTCGGCGTTTGAAGGAAAAGTTCGACGTTGCCCGACGGGATCATGGAGCCCAGGTGAGCGATCTGCACGAAGAGTGGACCGACCACACGCTCTCGTTCGGCTTCAAGTCGATGGGCATGAAAATCGAGGGGACGGTCGAGGTGCGCGGCGATTGCGTTCGGCTCGACACGAAACTGCCGATGGCGGCCGCGATATTCAAAGGGATGATCGAAACGAGGGTTCGCGGCGAGTTGGGCGATCTGCTGGCGTGATCGGGCTAGGCATCGCTGGCGACCGGGTCGGTGTGGGCGACCGCCTGTTCGAGCGTTTTGAGGAGGACTTTCTTGTCGAACGGCTTGACGATGAAGTCGGCCGCGCCGATCTTGAAGGCCGCTTTGAGCACATTCTTCTGGTCCAACGCGCTGACGACGACGACGACGGCCTCCGGGTCTAGCGCGATGATTCCGCGCAGAGCGTGCAGGCCGTCATACTCGGGCATCACCATATCGAGGGTCACGGCATCGGGCTCGAGCTGCTCGTAGAGGTCGATTGCCTCTTGTCCATTGGTCGCCTGGCCGACGACTTCCCAACCGGCGATTTCGGCAGCGTCCTTGATGATTTCCCGAATGATCAGGGCATCGTCGGTAATGAGCAAGGTTTTGGCCATGAGACTAGTTCCCTCGTATTGCGTGCGTTGGCTTGAGCGAGTGGCCTTCGGTTGTGTCAGAGGACTGTATTACAATACATGGGGCGGATGGCCGATCGTTTCGACGGTGATTGTCCCGTTATCGCAATCGAAAGTAATGCGTCGCCCGCTGGTTCCCCCTACGTCCTTGGCCGCAATAGGCACGCGTGCCTGGTTCAGCGCTTGGACGATAGCTTCGTCAT
>JAZFUB010000487.1:0-5806 GCA_036447015.1 Thermoguttaceae bacterium
ACGTTGCCGTTCGCATCGTTGAACTTGCTGCCCAGGATCGAACTGGTGGTGTGCCCGGAGACTTCGAAAAGCGTCAGGTAGTGGCCCCCCGGTTCGCCGTTGCCCGAGGGAAAACGCACCAGCCATTCGCCGTCGAGAGCAACGCCGTCGGCGTCTGTAATCGCATCTTCAGCAACCACTACGTACGTGCCGACCGGGAGTCTCTCCAAATCGGGCGTAAACGTGACCGTCGACGTGGCTTCGTCGTACGACACCTTGCCGGGAACCTGCATCTCGACCACACCGTCGGTTCCCAACGCATTGCCGTCCACGTTTCCTGCCACCCAGAAGGTATTTTCGTTGATGGTCGAAGCGTCCATCGGCTCGTTCAGTCGCACGGATACCGAGGAGACGAGCCCTTCGGTCGTGTTGGGGGCCGGCCACTGATGGACCACGCGTGGGGCCGTCGGCTCGGCGACGACGACGAAGCTTGCGTCGTAGACGTCATCGACCGACTCGCCCGGTCGCCCGTCCCGATCCTGATCCATTTCCATGCCGGCCAGATTCTCGATATGCGGCCCCAGCCGGACGTGATAATCCATCGCAACATCCGGACCGCCGAACTTGATCCGGAACGTGTTGTGCTCCACCGGGCTGACGTCGAAGACCGGGACGGCCACGCGCAAGAAACCGATCGTTACGTTGACGTCCTCCGGAGTGAACGTCTCAGGATTGATCGGCTCGCTGAACGTCACCAGCACCTCATGCACCGGATGGGGAATCTCGCCCGACGGGCTGTGCGAGACGACGTGAGGACCGCGCACATACTCTCGGCGCACGTTGCCGAAATCGAAGTGCCGCGGCGCGAACTCTCCCAAAGTGCTCGTCGGATCGCCGGGCACCTCCACCGTGTGCGTACCGATGGCACTGGACACCATCACGGCCGAAGTTCCCCGCGAGGCGATCGGAGCGGGATGCAGAAAGCGGATGTCGTCTTCGTAAAGAGTCGCAGTCATGGAGTACCGGCCGGGCTCCAAGGGCGGCAACGAAACGGAGTGCGTCTCGATCTTGGGGCTCGGAGGCAGCGGGTAGACCTCCGAATTGCGTGCCACCACGCCGATTTCAATCGTACTGCCTTCGACCGTGACATGGGTTCGCTCCGGCTGCACGCTCCAGGACCAGTCAGGCCAGACCACCTCGACCGAGACGTCGACCGCCAGCCGATTACCGGGCAACGTAGGGTCGGTGTTGGCGTAATCCACCACCGCGGCCGAAGTGAACCGGAAATCGATCGCCGTCGCTTCACTGAGCGGATACGTTTCGATTTCCTTCAACGCGGCTTGCGGTCCCGGAAAGGTTTGGACCCAGCCGTCGCGCATCTCTTCGGCGACCGTGTAGACGCCGTCGGGCAACTCCGGGAAGTGATACTCACCGTGCTCGTCGGTCCGGGTGACCAACTCGCCGTCATCTCGGTGTCCGTTTTGATTCTGGTCCAGGTAGATCGTCCACTCGTGAATCCCCGTTTCGTTGGCGTCACGCAGTCCATCGGCGTTCACATCGAGCCATTTCACGCCGTCGATGCCGCCTGCCAAAAGCCTTCGTGGTTCGAGCGATTCCAATCTCAGCCGACGAGACCTCCCGCCCATCTGCTCGTGGCGGCCGGTTCGACGGTGCAGTCCAAGACGGTTCGACTTACGGTTTTGGGAAGCGAAGGCTAAACGCATGGTATGGTTCCTCCAAGACACAGAGATTCCCGTGCTCGCCCCGGCGAGCCCAGCAGTGAAGATGTTCGGCCCTAAGAAAGAACGGCAATGGCGCTGAGATATCCCGACACGCGCACACCACCTATCGTGTCGTTATATCCGACTGCTCCGAATTCAGCAAGCTCGCGAGGGGTATCGGGCAATCGAACCTCGGGTGAAGAGCCGCGTGGCCCACTCTCTGGGTGGCATGTATATAGCCATAAGTATCACCCCCCCACAATAACCGACTTCGTCGGTTGACGTCAGGCAGAATCCGCTGTAGATTTGTATGTTCGCTTGATACGTTCCCCCCGGTTCGAGTTCAACCATGCCTGTCCGGCTCGCCAGATCGATACCGTGCTCCGCCGGTGACGTCGGCGTGGCAATTATTGTTGCGGAGGTGCAGCCTTAGGGGCTTCGGACCGGTGGAAGACCGATAAGCAGCAGCCCTGAGGCCCGACGGCCTGAGGGTTTTTTCGTTTCAGCACGATCACTTTCCCAATGACAACCATGCGTCGGATTGAAATCTACGACACGACCCTTCGCGACGGCTCGCAGGCCGAGGGGATCACTTTCTCGTTGCAAGACAAGCTGTTGCTGACCGAGCGACTCGATCGCCTCGGTTTCGACTATGTCGAAGGCGGATACCCGGGCTCGAACGAGAAGGATTTTCAGTACTTCCAGCAGGCCGGGAACCTGGAACTTCAGCACAGCAAGGTCAGCGCCTTTGGCATGACCCGGCGCAAGGGGATCGAACCGCAGAAGGACTTGGGCCTGAAGACACTGTTGGACTCCGGCACGCCGACGATCACGCTGGTGGGGAAGTCCTCGTCGTTCCAGGTCGTCGAGGTGCTGCAGGCCGACCTGGAAGAGAACCTGGCCATGATCGGCGAAAGTGTCCACCTCTTGGTCGAGGCGGGACGCGAGGTCCTATTCGATGCCGAACATTTCTTCGACGGTTACAAGACGAATCGCGATTATGCGGTCAGGGCCGTCGTGGCGGCGGCAGAGGCCGGTGCGCGACTGATCGTCTTGTGCGATACGAACGGCGGTAGCATGCCCGAGGAAATTGCCCGAATCACCGAGGCCATGCTCGACGCGTTGCCCGTGCCGGTCGGTATCCACTGCCATAACGACTGCGATCTGGCGGTTGCCAACACTCTCGCCGGCGTCGATGCGGGAGCGACGCACGTTCAAGGCACAATCAACGGATTCGGCGAGCGTTGCGGCAATGCCGACCTGATTTCCGTCATTGCCAACCTTGCCGTCAAGAGGCACGATTACGAGCTGTTGCAGCCCGACGCGGCCACCCATCTGACCGATCTGTCGCGCTTCGTCTACGAGATGGTGAACATGAATTTTCGTACGCACCAGCCGTTCGTGGGCAAGAGTGCGTTTGCCCACAAAGGCGGCATGCACGTCAGTGCCGTGAATCGCAATACGGCCAGCTACGAGCACATCGATCCCGAGCAGGTCGGCAACGAACGACGCGTGTTGCTGAGCGAGCTTTCGGGCCGGTCGAATATCAAGGCGCTGACCTCCCGGCTCCATATCAAGCCCGACGGCCATCTGATGGACGAAATCCTGGCCAAGGTCGTGTCGATGGAAAGCGAGGGGTACCAGTTCGAGGCGGCCGATGGATCGTTCGACCTGCTGGTGCGCAAGTGTACCGGAACGTTCCGGCCGCATTTCGAGAAACTGAAGTACCACGTCAACGTCGAGACCAACGCCGGCGGAGACATCGTCACCGAAGCGACCGTCAAGATTCGCATCGGAGAGAAGATCCGGCACGAGGTTGCCGAGGGTGACGGCCCGGTCAATGCGCTGGACGCCGCCATGCGAAAGGCGCTCAACGGCTCGTTTCCCGGCCTGGCCAAATTGCGCCTGGTCGACTACAAAGTGCGGGTCATCAATTCCGAGGCCGCCACGGCCGCCGGTGTCCGCGTGGTGATCGAAAGCCAGGACGAGGACGACGTCTGGGGCACCGTCGGCGTTAGCGAGAACATCATCGAGGCCAGTTGGATCGCGCTGGTCGACAGTTTCGAATACAAGCTTTACAAGGACGAAGCGAGCCAATGAGATGAGCCGTTAGCCGCTGGGCTTGCCCCCAATACCGTTTAATCTAGCGTGGCAAACCGTGTTAGCCCGGTCGCCTGCGACCGGAAGATACGTTGGATTCCACAATGAACCCGTCGCGGGCGACGGGGCTAACAGCGCATCTTAAACGGTATTGGGGCAAGCCCAGCGGCTAACACCCTATTGACCCGAACACCAACAGCCACCACGAACTCGCCATGCCAACCGACTCGCCGCTCAACGACCTGCCGAAACAATACGATCATGCCGCGGCCCAGCAGCGCTGGTACCGTTTCTGGGAGGAGAAGGGATTCTTCCACAGCAAGCCGAATCCCGACAAAAAGCCCTACACGATCGTCATCCCGCCGCCGAACGTCACCGGCGCGTTGCATCTGGGCCATGCCCTAAACAATTCGCTCCAGGACATCCTCATCCGCCAGAAACGGATGCAGGGCTTCGAGACGCTTTGGATGCCCGGCACCGATCATGCGGGCATCGCCACCCAGGCGGTCGTCGAGAAGCGATTGGCATCCGAGGAAGGCATCACCCGGCACGACGTCGGCCGCGAGGGGCTCGTCGATCGGATCTGGGAGTGGAAGAAGGAATACGAAGTCCGGATCCTCGGGCAACTCAAGGCGATGGGCTGTAGTTGCGATTGGCAACGCACACGCTTCACGCTCGATGAGACGTGCGCCCGGGCCGTCCGCCATACGTTTTTCAGTCTGTTTGCCGAGAAGCTGATCTACCGGGGCAAACGACTGGTCAATTGGGATACGAAGCTACAGACGGCCGTGAGCGACGACGAGGTCTTTCACGAGACGGTCGCCGGCCATTTTTGGTATTTCAACTATCCGGTCATCGATCCGAAGCAGGGCGAGCCGACCCATGTGACGATCGCCACCACCCGGCCCGAAACCATGCTCGGCGATACGGCCGTGGCGGTCCATCCGAACCCGGAGGACGCGATCCAAGCGGCCGTGGAGGACCTGCAAGCCCGGCTGGCCGCGGCACCGGAGAAGGTCAAACCCGAACTCGAAACGCAGTTGGAAGAACTGCAGCGCCGGCAACGCGAGACGCTGCCCGAGCTGGTCAAGCTGCGAGACATGGCCCGCGACGGGCGGAAGGTGATGCTGCCGCTGCTCAGCCGCGAGATTCCGCTGATCGCCGACGAATGGGCCAAGCCCGAGTTGGGCACCGGCTGTGTGAAGATCACACCGGCCCACGACCCGAACGACTACGAAGTGGGCCTGCGCCGCGACCTGCCGATGGTCAACATTCTCAACCTCGACGGCACACTGAACGAGAACGCAGGCCCCTATGCGGGAAAGACGATCGCCAAAGCCCGCGAGGCCGTCGTTGCCGACCTGGACGAACAAGGGCTGTTGGTCGAGACCGAAGACCGCGAGATCGAATTGGCTCACTCCGACCGCTCGAAAGCCGCCATCGAACCGCTGCTGACCGACCAATGGTTCGTCAAAATGGAGGGCCTTGCTCAAACGGCCATGGATGCGGTCACCGACGAGCGAGTCACGATCTTCCCCTCGCGTTACACCAAGGGCTATCTCGATTGGTTGAGCGAGAAACGCGACTGGCCCATCAGCCGGCAGCTTTGGTGGGGACACCAGATTCCGATCTGGTATTGCAAGACGGCCACGGAGGATGATCTTGCGAAGGCCTTTGCCGGTCGCGACGACGTAGTGTGGCACCGCGACGACGACTTGGGGCACTGGCTCATCTGTGCCCAGGAGGAAGACCTGGCCGACGACGCGGTCCCCGGCCATGAGTTGGTCCGGGAGGACGACGTGTTGGACACGTGGTTCTCTTCCGCACTTTGGCCCCATTCGACCCTCGGCTGGCCTGAGCAGACCGAGGAACTCAAATACTACTACCCGACCAGCGTGTTGATCACAAGCCGCGACATCATTTCGCTATGGGTCGCGCGGATGGTGCTTGCCGGGCTGCACAACGTCGGCGAGATCCCCTTCCACGAAGTCTACATCCACCCGAAG
>JAZFUB010000488.1:0-6706 GCA_036447015.1 Thermoguttaceae bacterium
ACAAAGGCCTGCCGGGGAAACGAGACAAGATCGTCGTAATACTAACGGGGCGCACACTCTTGCGGGAGTCGTTGAAATGTTGAAGTCAATTCGTGTTCGGATCGCGTTGCTGGGAATTCTTCCGTTACTACTGGCCCTCTACTTCATGGTGGGCAATCTCATCACGGGATACGACGAGTATCAGCAGATGAACAAACTAAACACGGCGATGGAGTTGGCTGGCCACGTCAGTGCCCACGTCCACGAGACTCAGAAGGAACGCGGCTTCACGGCCGCCTTCATGGGCAGCGGCGGCACGAAGTTCGTCGCGGAACTGGCCCAGCAGCGAGAAACCACCGACGTCCGCAGAACCGCGCTGAAAGAGTTCATCGCCACGTTTGATCCGGCCAAGTACGGCCAGGAATTCGAACAGACGCTCAGTGCCGCGGTGGCCAAAATGAACGAGATCGACGGTTACCGGACCAAGGTCAGCTCTCAGTCGATTCCAGTGAAAGAGGCGTTGACCCTCTACACCGGGCACAACACCGCGATGCTCGACGTCGTGAAATCCGTCTCACAAATCAGCGACAACGCCGATCTGGCTAAGACGGCGGCCGCCTACACCAATTTCCTCCAGGGTAAGGAGCGGGCCGGCATCGAGCGGGCTGTGATGAGTAAGACCTTCGCTGCCGACCGGTTCGAGTCGGGAACCTTGCGAAAGTTCGGCTCCCTGGTGGCCGCACAAGATACCTACTTCGACGCCTTCCGCGCGTTGGCCACGCCGGAACAAGCCTCCTTCTTCGACCAGAAGATGTCCGATTCGGTCGTGGCCGAGGTCCAGCGGATGCGCGACGTCGCCTTCGAGAAAGGTGAGGTCAAGACGGACGGTTTCGGTGTCGACGCAGCCGACTGGTTCAACGCGACAACCGAGAAGATCAACCTCATCAAAGAGGTGGAAGACCGTATGGCCTCGGATTTGAAGGCCACGGCCGAGGGAGAGTCAGGCAGCCTGGAGGCTCTTCTGAAACTATCCACCGAAATCAGCGGCCTGGTCCACGAAACCCAGAAGGAACGCGGCTTCACGGCCGCCTACCTGGGCAGCGGCCGCACGAGTTTCCAAAGCGAGTTGGCCGAGCAGCGCAAGCTCACCGACGCCAAGAAGCAACAGTTGGAACAGGGCATTAGCGGACTGAACCGGGCCGAACTGGATAAGAAGTTCGTTGGCGCTTTGGACCGGGCCATCGCTCAGCTCAACGGGATCGACGCGCACCGCACGAAGGTCACCGACGGATCGATGCCAGCCAGCGAAGCAATTGGGTTCTATACCGGGCACAACGGCCTGATGCTCAAGGCGATTTCCGCGATCTCGGAGACTGCCGCCGACGGCTCGGTAAGATCGGCGATCATCGCTTACGTGAATCTGCTCCAAGGTAAGGAGCGGGCCGGCATCGAGCGGGCCGTGATGAGCAAGACCTTCGCCGCGGACCGGTTCGAGTCGGGTACCCTGCGGAAGTTCGGGGCCCTGGTGGCCGAACAAGACGCCTACTTCGACAGTTTTCGCGAGTTGGCCACGCCCGAGCAGGTCACCCTGTTCGACCAGAAGGTTTCCGGTCCGGCCGTGGATCAAGTGCAGCGGATGCGCGACGTCGCCTTTCAGATCGGCGCCGTCAAAGCCGATGGATTCGGCATCGACGCGGGCCACTGGTTCGACTCCATGACCAAGAAGATCAACCTCATGAAGGAGGTCGACGACGAGTTGGCCGCGGGCGTGCTACGCGGCGCGACCGAGTTGCGCGACTCCGCCTGGGGGTCGCTGGTGACGCTCGGCATCGTCGTGGCAGTGGCCGTCCTGGCTGCCGGCGTCTTGATCTTCCGGATCGCTCGCGGCATCGTCGGACCCTTGAACAAGACGGTCGGCGCGTTGGAGTTGGTGGCTTCTGGTGACTACTCGCAACGGCTCGACATTCGAAGCGAGGACGAGATCGGCCGGATGGCTACCGCGTTTAACACGGCCACCGAGGCCACGGGCAAGGCGATGCAGGACGTCAAGGAAGCCGCCGAGCGGGAACAGGCGGCCCAGGCCAAGCAGGCCGAAGAGGACCGTTCCAGGGCCGAAGCACAACGTGCGGAGGCCGAGGAGGCCGAACGGAAGGTCAATCACATCCTCCAAGTGGCCGAACTGGTCGCCCGGAAGGATTACTCCAAGCAGGTCGAGGTCACCGGCGAGGACGCCCTGGGACAACTCGGCGACGGGCTGCGGACCTTCTTCACCGACAAGCAGGAGACCGAGCGGCGCGAACAGGAAGCCGCGGAAGCCGAACGCCGGGCCGCCGAGATTCTTCGCGGCAAGGTGGACCACCTACTGGAGGTCGTCGGAGCGGCGGCCCAAGGCGATCTGACCAGGACCGTGACTATCGAAGGAGACGAGGCGGTCGACGAACTGGCCGCCGGGATCAAAAGGATGCTGGCGGACCTTTCCGACGTGATCGGCCAGGTGACCGAGAGTGCGGCCCAGTTCAACGAGGGCTCACGCGTGATTGCCGAGAGTTCCCAGTCCATGGCCGCCGGTGCCCAGACGCAAAGTTCGACCGTCGAAGAGGTCAGCGCCTCGATCGAAGAGCTCACCGCGTCGATCGACGGCGTGAAGAACAACGCTTACGAGGCCGACGAAGTGGCCAAGAAGGCCAACGAGTTGGCCGAAAAGGGCGGCCGAGCCGTGCAGAAGTCGACCGAGGCCATGGAATTGATCCGCGCCAGCTCCGACCAAATCGCCGAGATCATCCAAGTGATCTCGGAGATCGCCAGCCAGACGAATCTGCTGGCCCTGAATGCGGCCATCGAGGCGGCCCGGGCCGGAGAGCACGGTATGGGATTCGCCGTGGTGGCCGACGAGGTCCGCAAACTGGCCGAACGCTCCAACCAGGCAGCCGGCGAGATCACCACGCTGATCAAGGAATCGAGCAGCCGGGTCCAGGAAGGGGCCCTGCTCAGCGACGAGACCGGCAGTGCGCTGAAGGAGATCATCGAAGGCGTCGGGGAGACCGTCGCCAAGATCTCCGAAATCGCCTCGGCCACCGTCGAGCAGGCCGCCAACGCCACGCAAGTCGGCGAGGCCATGCAAGGCATCGCCGATGTGACCGAGCAGACCGCCGCCGGAAGCGAAGAGATGGCCTCCAGCAGTGAAGAACTCGGGGCCCAGGCTGGTGCCCTTCGCGATCTGGTCAGCCGTTTCCGGACCAGTGATACACGGGTGGGACAAACCGAAACCGCCTAAATCCTGAAGGCAGCCCTGCACCGGGCCAAGCATTTGTGTCGAGTCTTGCTGAATTATTGCAGATTCAGCTACAGTTTGGGAACCGGTGACGGGGTGGGCCGAGGCGTATCGTTTTTCGGTCGGGGTGCGGCGCCTGCGCCCGGGTTGCTTGGGGGCCTGGGAGTTCGATACTCGGCGACCAGTGCGACGCCCCCGAAGCCACCACCACCGCCTCCGCCGATGCCCCGCGCCACGGTAACGTCGACACCGACACCCGAGCCGACACCGCCGACGCTTGCGTAGGTATTGGCGGCCGTTTCCGCGTCAAACCCTCCGGGATAGTTGAAGTGGCGATTCAGTTCCCACTCGGCCCGGGCGGCCCAGGGTGTGCCCGCGTGGTTCTCGATCACGGCCAGATACAACTGCCTCGAACGCTCCAACATCGTGGTGACCGTCTCGTCGACCGGGACCTCGCCTCCGCGGCAAACCTTCCAGCCGACCAACCGCTCGTTGTTGGGTAAGACGGGCGGCGTCTGTGCGATCTTCTCGACGGCCGCATCCAACGCCGTTAGGTACAGCCGCGTTCGGGCTGCGTAGTTCACCATCTGGGCGCGAATCAGATCGTAATTGGCCTGCCAACGTCGAGACTTCTCCTTCTCACGCAACACTTCTTGACGATCGAGCACATCGACACCTCGCTGCAAGCCGGCCAGGTAGCGATCGGCCTTGGCCCGGGCGTCCAGCAACTGGCTTGCGAAAGCCTCCTTGTCGGCCGAGAAGGAGTCGCGCATCTTCATCATGGCGGCTCCCTCCTTGCTGTAGGGATTCAGGTCCTGGACCAATTTGCAGATCAACGAAGGCAACGGACGCCGCTGGTAGTCGGCAAGGATCGTCTGCCGCGACCTCAAGTCCGGTTTGTACGGCTCCATGATCGCCCGATCGTATCGGCGGGGGTCGGCTTGAACCAGATTCGTCTCGTGGCTGGGAAGCATGAAGAAGATTCCGCCCGTCTGCCAGGCCAAACGCGATTGGGCATACGGCCCGAAGCCGCTCGGATGAGCATCGGTCCGAGCCTCGAAACCCTCGGTCTGCAACTGTTCGAGCAATGCCGTCTCGGGTCCCCGATCGACCGGCAGCAGGTGCTCTCCCCCCGTCTCCGGATGCACCCAGCGGACCTTGGCATAGGGATACCCGAACACGGCCTCGCGTCCCAACACGTAGACCTTGCAGCGGACGGCCGAGGCCTGTTGGATCGTCGATTCGAGGTAGGCCAGGCTTTCCTGCTGCTGGCCCGATTCGTCGGTGACGAGAATCAGTGCCAGTTGCCGATTATCGGCCGACGCATGGAGCCGGTTCCTGACGATCGATTCGCAGACGGCGCGGCACATCATCTCCTCGCCCGAGGGATCGATCGGCACCGCATCGATCGCCGCGCGGATCTCGTCCAGTTCGACCGTCGGTTTGGGCGTATGCATGGCGAAATCCTTGCCGAAACTGGTCACCGCTGTGGTCAGCTCATCGTCGGGAATCGCGCCGAGCGCGTCGAGTTGGTTATAGACCAACTCGATCCGCGATCGGATCTCCTGCTGGTCGTCCTTCATGCTCTCGGATTGGTCGAAGCACCAGATCAGCAGCACCTTGCGCTGGGCCAGCATCTCGAGGATTTCCTGCGTGATGCGGTCCAGCGCCTGACGATAGTCGTCGACCACGACGCTCGTCGCCGTGGGTGAGCCCTGCGACAATTCGGTCATCAGGTCGCCGATGCCCATCCCCAGCGGTGTCCATCGACTCGACGCCGTCCTCGTGGTCCGTCGGGCCTGTTCGATCGACGTCAATGCCAGGTCGGGAAAGCCCATGCTCCCCGTCGCGCCGGCGGCAGCCCCGGGCGTCGGCGAGTCGGTCCCGGCCATCACCAGATCGGCGGCAGGCCGTAGGTCCTCGTTGAGAAGGACCGTTTCGAACGGATCTTCCTCCTCCAACAACTCGTCGGTCGACAAGAACGACAGCTCGATTCCACCCTCCAGAGGTGGAATCATCCACATGCCCAAGACGATCATCAGCGTCAGATGAAACAACATCGAGCTGAGAGTCGCAACAAGCGTCCGCGAGGAGGCCAAGGATGCCAGCGAGTCCTCCTCGTCCTCTTCGTCGTCGTTAGCCATGGTGTCGATAGCCATTGTGTCGATAGCCATGGTGTCGATAGCCATGGTGTCGATAGCCATGGTCACGACCGGCCGTTCTACAGCGTTCTCAGTCTCGGTCCACGGGCTGGTATCGGGAATCGACGTCGCCGCGGTGATCGGCATCGTTGCCATCGCCGGTTCGACCTGTAACATCGGTGGATCGACCGGTGGACCGGCTGGTGGACCAGCTGGTGGACCAGCCACTGGATTCACACCCCCCCAGGTGGGTAGAGGCGTCGGTGGCGTGACCGGTGTGCTCGCAGCGACGGGAGCCCAAGGCGGTGGCGGCATGGGAATCGGGCTGCGATGCTCTCCGTTGACATGGCCCCCAAAAGAGGGTGGTTGGGCCATATTCGGGCCGCCGGCCGGGCTCGGCGAGGCGGGTCCACCGACCATGCCGGGACGGGCCATTGTGGGATCGCCGGGGGGGAAAACAACCGGGCTGGCAGCCTCTGGGGCAAGGAATCCCGGCCTGACCGGCTGCGATCCCCCGTTCTGCGACAGGCCGTTCTGCGACAGGACGGTTCGCAAGCGATCGACCGCCTGGCGATGAAGTTCTACTCCCGATCGTTGGCCGCGCAGGGCGGCCTCCCGGTCGCAGAGACCGAAATGGATCGATCGGGCAGCCTCGTCCGAGGCCAGCAGATGCTCCAATTCAGCCAGACCGGCGCTGTCGAGAAAGCCGCCAAGCAGGCCACTGGTCAGTTGCTCTACATGGTGCATGAGCCTCTTCCCGCCAAAGAAGGAGTTTCCCCTTTTTGGGTCTATTCGTCCAAGGTGCCCGGATAGTATTGCATGGAGATGCCCAAACTCCATTGTAAACTGTACTTTCCAAACACAATAGAGATATTACGAAGACGGCCCCATCGTTCGTCGCGCTTGACGTTCCGCAGCGATGCGATCATACTGGAAGGCTCGTCACTCGGGGGGGGCGTCGTTTGGGGCAGATAGTCGCTTTTTGCTCCGCGAAAAGACGTTCGTTCGCTGAGAGGTGGTGAATCATTCGGAATCGACCTGTACGATGGGCCTCCGAGCCCGTCGAATCCAGGGGAGTTCGACTTTTCGACGGGCTCGGAGGCCCATCGTACGCATTGATTCATAACCTAGGAGCGAAATCCGGAACCCCCCATCCGGCTGCTGCTGCGTAACTACCTTGGTAGAGACACCAGAGTCAGCGCTACTGCCGCCCCTTCGGGGCTGACGAATAACGTGGAATGGATCGCATTCCCAGGGCTCACGCCCTGGGCTATTGACTATCGCCCCTTCGGGGCTGTTTGCGAACAAGGAGACT
>JAZFUB010000489.1:0-5468 GCA_036447015.1 Thermoguttaceae bacterium
CCAGCAGGCGTACATTGCAAAGTTGATCGCTGCGCATGCCGTCATGCAGGCGGCGATGAAATGCAAGCAGACGGTCGACCCGACTAGCACAAACGTGCTTCAGAAGGCCATCCTCGACCTCTATCGGGCATATGAAGGCAAGGAGCCGGCGTTCCACAAATAGGCGAGTCGGCAGCATCTACAGTCGCCCGGAAAAATGTTCTCGCGACGGCAATGCCATGGGCATCCAGCGTCCTCAGCGGTTGGCGTGTACGATGTGAAGTCCGACCAATCGGGCGATCATCACGGCCAGGTAGAGCTGCCCTACGATGGCTTCGAAGGACGCGAGCGTTCGGGCCGCGGGAGAAACCGGTGTGATGTCGCCATAGCCCAACGTGGTCAGCGTCACGAAGCTGAAGTACTCCAGTGTCGCGAACGCCTCGTAACCCGATCCGTTGCGACCATCCAGTGCGAGAGCCGCCTGGCTGACCGCAAACGAGCCGGGAGAGCCGTATTCGATCAGCGAATAGAGCACGGCCCAAATCACGCCGATCAGCAGATAGACGCACATGGCACCGCACAGCTTGTCGGTCGTCACCGCTCCACCGTGCAGAACATCGTACAGGATAAGAATCGCCGCATAGCTGAGCAGGATCAGGTGTGCGTAGAAGCGAACGACGACCAGCGATCCATAGACGGCGTCGGATGCCGAGCCGGCCACGTCGGGCCCCCAGGTCAAGCTCAACGCCGGAATGCCGAGAATCAAGGCCAACAGGAAAGGGCGGCGCCTCTGGCTGAGCGAGAAGATGGCCGCGGCCAGGACCAGGCTCAGGAGAATGTTCAAGGATTCCGCGTCCAAGTGCCGTAGCCTCAACAGCGGATACACCACGATCAGCAGCACGACGCTCGACAACAGCACGATGTACTTGCGGCCCTGCAACCAACTTAGAGCGGTTTCCCGTTCCATCTACTGCGTTCCTCCGGTGTTGGCCCGTCCCAACGGCTCAGTCCCGATCATATCGGCCCGAAACGCGCCGGGCAAGCCCGGCCGCTAAACGCTGGATAGCCTCACCCACCTCGACACGAAGTAGGCCGTCTATTGACCTCGACGTGTGACACAGTAGAATAATGAACACCCGCACCGTGGAAGGGTACGATGCGTCGACCGGAAGTCAAACTGCCAGTCCCCTTTGTTGGACTCCGCCGTTTTCAGTTCGAGTGGGAGCTGAGTTGCGATGAAGACGAATCTTCGTGACGAACAGATCTGGCTCGCCGTCGTGTCGTTGATGATTCTCGCCTGCGTTGCGTTGGCGCTGGGCCTTTCGTATGCCCGGGGCGTCATGATCCCGTTCGTGCTGGCGGTCTTCATCACCATCACGGTCTCGCCGCTGATGGACTTCCAGGAGACGCGACTGAAACTGCCGCATCCGGTCGCCGTGGTCGGAATTCCCGGCATGGTCCAGATGATTATCGGAAACGTGATCGAACCGAAACTATTGGGCAAAGGACTCGAGTTGCACCCGGTGACGGTCCTGCTCGCATTGACCTTTTGGGGGCTGCTTTGGGGGATCGTCGGCATGGTGTTGGCCGTCCCCATTACCGCCACGATTCGCATCGTCCTGATGCGTTTCGCCACGACCAAACCGATCGGCGACCTGCTTGCCGGACATTTGCCGGGCACGTCGGCACCAAGTTCGTGAGTTCCGTATGCCTTACGGTTCGGTGAGCGATCGCCGTTTAGCGGCCGGGCTTGCCCGGCGCGTTTTTGCCGACCAGAGCAGTTCGAAACACGCCGGGCAAGCCCGGCCGCTAAACACGCTTGTGATGCAGCCTTGCGTTGTAGCGCTAGTTCCAATCTATGAAAGACGATCCATGACCATTGCCCGCTGTCGATGCCATCCGCTCTGCCTGTCGATGATCGCACTCGCTCTGCTCTGCGGAGCCTGCACCAACGACGCGTACGTGGCCGATGAAGCCGGCGAACCGCCGGCCACAGCGCAGCGTGTGGACGCTGCTGACGGCGATGCCACGACGTTGCGAGTGGCCGTCGCGCAGATTCCGGTGACTTTGGACATTGCGGCCAATACGGCCACGATCGGCCGGGCCATCGACCGGGCGATCGGCGAGAAGGCCGACATTCTGTTGACGCCCGAGGGATCGCTCAGCGGCTACACGCACCGGTTCGACCAGGCCCGGGTCGAGCAGGCGATCGACTCGCTCGTCGAGAAGGCGGCTGCCGGCGGTTTGGCGCTCGCGTTGGGGACCTGCTTCGTCGAGCCCGGCGTCGAACCCAACGGCGAGACCAACGCCGAGACCAACGTCGGGCAATGCTACAACCAGATCCGATTCTACGACACCGACGGAACGCTGCTCGGGTTCCACAGCAAGACGCTCACCTGCGGTTCGATGAGCGACCCACCCAAAGGCGAGATCAACCATTATGCGGTCGCTCCGCTGAGGACGTTTTCCATCAAGGGCGTCACCGTCGGCGGCCTGATCTGCAACGACATGTGGGCCAATCCCTCGTGTACTCCGCAGCCGGATACGCACCTGAGCCAACAATTGGCCGATATGGGGGCTTCGGTCGTGTTTCATGCGGTCAACGGCGGCCGCGACGGGGGGCAATGGTCGCGAGACGTCTATTGGCCGTTTCACGAAACCAACTTGCGAATCCGCGCACGGGCCGGTAAGCTGTGGATCGTCACCGCCGACAATTGCAGCCCGACGAATATCCCCTGCTCCGCACCGTCGGGAGTCCTGAACCCGGACGGGAATTGGGCCGTCCAACTTCCCGACACGGGCGAGCAAGTGACAGTCTACACGATCCGGTTGTAAGGACTTTCAAACAGGGAGGCCCCCAGGTGAAAGACGCGAGCCACGTGAACGACGCCACACATTCGGTCGCACAGGAAGCGAAAGGAATCGTCGGCTTCGTGGGAGTCATCTGGATCGTGTTCTTGCTGGACCTCGTGATCTTTCCGGTCGACTTCAATCAGCTCGGCCTGGTTCCGAGGAGTTTCATCGGGCTGGCCGGCATCGTCACCATGCCCTTCTTACATCAGGACTTTGGCCACCTGATGAGCAACTCGGTTCCGCTGCTGATCTTATTGGCACTGTTGGCCGGTTCCCGGGCAAGGTCTTGGGCGATCGTCGGCGAGACCGCACTTCTCGGCGGGGCGCTGCTGTGGCTCTTCGGCCGCCCGGCAAGCCACGTCGGCGCCAGCGGGTTGGTCTTCGGGTTGATCGCTTTCCTGATCGTCTCGGGACTACTGGAAAAACGGATCCTTCCCCTGATCGTCTCGCTCATCGTCGGTTTTTTCTACGGCGGCACGTTGCTCTCGGGCATCCTGCCTGTGATCGACTCCAAGGTCTCGTGGGACGGCCACCTATGTGGCGCCGTGGCCGGGACGCTCGTCGCCTACTCGCTCACCAGGCGGCCCACCGAAGACCGATCGCCCCAAGACGCTTGACAATGTGGGTTGCACCGTGCGCGATGTTAAGCTGTCCGGAATATCGTGATCGTAGCGGATGCGACGCTCCGGATCATGCCCAAGGTGTCGGATCGGTTGAAGAAAACGGCCGATGCGGCTCGATTCCACCACTACTGCTGCGTTCGATGTACAAGAACACGCTTCCCGGTGAAAAACGCCCACACCTTGGGGTCCGACGCCATGCCGAAAACAGCCGGTCTA
Source organism: Thermoguttaceae bacterium (assembly GCA_036447015.1). Classification (GTDB taxonomy): domain Bacteria; phylum Planctomycetota; class Planctomycetia; order Pirellulales; family Thermoguttaceae; genus JAZFUB01. Next base: position 3,672 of record JAZFUB010000489.1, read on the forward strand.
CTCGACTCGATTCTTCGCCGCCGCAGTCGCAATCTGGCGAATCGAATTGCCCATGAGGTCTCCTCGCGATGCGATGAATCTCCACGGGAGTGGGGTTCTTGTGATTTTCAGGGGCGATCGATCGACTTCCTCCGGGGATACGTTCGAGCCAAGTTGGCCGGCGAGATTCGCCTTGAAACGGGCAACGCCCTTCGACGGCACGGTGCGAGCCCCGATCTCCAACCACTTGTGACCGCTCTGGCCACCGAACAGCTCGTCGATCTGACGATCCGCCGCATCCTCAACTCCCAGGCCAATTCGACCGACCGACGAATGGTCGCATGAACTCGAATACCTCTTGAGAGGGGCGGACTCCTGCGTCTCGGCGATCACTCAACGCCGGCAGGAAGCCGTACGATCGAAATCGTGAGCTATCCTTCCAATGTACACCGCGACCCCATGATTTCCTTCCGTTTCGCCCTCAACACTCTCTGCAACGGACACATCGCCATGCAACAGCAGATACCACCCGACTTAGGAAAGATGGCCGACCAAATGGCCGGCAATCAGGCCAAAGTTTCGCAGTTGATCGAGCAACTCAACGACAGTCTTGACCGACTGGTAGCCGCGACCGTTCGCGAAGACTGGAGCGAAGTGCGACAGCTCAGCAGTGATCTTGCCGACGGCGGCCGGGAGAACGGCTACCGATCGATCAGCGCGTTGGCCCAGCGCGTTTGCGACGAATCCGAGCGGCCCGACAATACGCTGGAAGTCAAGCGGAGTCTGATCCGGCTGATCGGCACCTGCGGCCGTGCGAAGAGTTCGCAGGCGGCGGCTCACTAAGCTGTCTCCGATCTCGACTTCTCGCATCCCCCCCGAATTGCCCTTGCATGGACCGTGCCGCGAAATGTAGGCCGGATCGTGATCCGGCATTTCTTGGGCACAACGGCCGCGCCGGATCACGATCCGGCCTACAGGAGTTGACTCTGCAAAGGTCCTGTGCAGAGTCTCCCCCTCATTGCTCGGGCCCCGCGTAGGCGGTAGAATAGCCGATTCTCAAGCAGGCGATCCGGCGATCGCACTGTCATCGCGACATCACCCGGCGTTGACTCAGGTGGCATAATGAATCGAGGAGCGCGGAACCTGGTCGTCGCCCAGAGTGGTGGCCCTACTGCGGTGATTAACAGCAGTTTGCAGGGCATTATCGAGGCGGCCCGTGATCTTCAGACCATCGGAACCGTCTACGGGGCCCGGCACGGGATCGAAGGTGTGTTGAAAGAGGAGTTGCTCGACCTTTCCGCCCAGCCCCCCGAAGAGGTTGGCCTTTTGCGTTTCACGCCCGCTGCCGGGTCGGTCGGGACGTGCCGCTACAAGCTCAAAACGGGCCAGGACGAGGATTTCAGCCGAGTGATCGACGTCTTTCGTGCCCATGACGTCGGCTATTTCCTCTATATCGGCGGCAACGACTCGATGGATACGGCCAACAAGATGGCACAACTGGCTGGGCAGAAGGGTCTGGGTCTGGTGGCGGTCGGTGTGCCGAAGACAATCGACAACGATGTGGGCGACAGCCGGTTCAAGCTGATCGACCATACGCCGGGCTACGGATCGGTGGCCCGATACTGGATGCACATGGTTCAAAACGCGAACGAAGAAAATCGAGGCTCGTGTCCGGCCGATCCGGTACTGGTGATGCAGGCCATGGGTCGAAAGATCGGATTCATCCCGGCGGCGGCCCGGTTGGCCGACCCGGGGCGCGAGATGCCGCTGCAGATCTACCTGGCCGAAAGTCCCTGTACGCTGGAGCAACTGGCCGAT
>JAZFUB010000490.1:0-5839 GCA_036447015.1 Thermoguttaceae bacterium
AGACAAGCAGAAATGCACCGGCTGTATGATCTGCATCGATAAGTGCCCGTATACCCCCAGCAGACCCGTGGTTATCGCGGACAAGAAGAAGGATGCGGGAGTGAGAATGGAGAAGTGCGACCTGTGTGCCGGTGGCGCGTATGATTGGGACCAACGGGGCGGAGGGCCCGGCGGCAAACAGGCGTGTGTGGAGGTATGTCCCGTCGGTGCGATCAAGTTCACCGCGGAGATTCCCGAACAAGAGGGCGACGCCGGATACAATGTGAACCTCAGAGGCATTCCCTGGCGCATGCTGGGATACCCGAGCGATTGAGCGTCGATTTGCAGTAGCGACATCGCAGTGAAGGACCGAACAATGAACGGCTACGCGGGCAAGATCTTAAGGATCAACCTGACGTCTCGCCAGACAACAACCATGCCGACCAGCCGGTACGAGGAGTGGGTCGGCGGGCATGGCATGGGGTCGGCCATCTTCTTCGATCTGGTCCCCCTCGACCGGCTTAGAGACAAAACGATCGACGGTTTCGACCCGGCCAACGTCGTCACCATGATGACCTCGCCGCTGAGCGGCACGCTGGTTCCCGCCGGCGCCGGACGGACCGAGGTGCAGGGGATCGGCGTTCAGTCGTATCCGATCGGCTGGTTCACCAGGAGCAATTTCGGCGGCCGGTTCTCCACCATGCTCAAGTCGGCCGGGTGGGACGGAATCGTGCTCGAAGGAAAAGCCGACCGGCCCGTCTGGCTCGATATCCGCGACGGCCAGGTGGAGATCCGCGACTGCACACCGTTGTCGCTCTGGGGGCAGGACACCTGGCAGTGCCAGGAGACCATTTGGAAATATGTCGCCGACGGTCAGGATTACGGCGGCTGGATCGACCCGGGCGGTGAAATCGACGGCCAAACGACTCAAAGACCGGCCGTTGTGGCGATCGGCCCTGCCGGAGAGAACCTCAGCCGTATGGCGTGTCTGATTCACGACGCCAGCAACGGCTCCGGCCAGGGTGGTTTCGGCGCCGTCTGGGGGTCGAAGAACCTCAAGGCCGTCAGCGTCATCGGCACCGGCACCATCGATGTCAACGACCCGAAGGCCCTGATCGAAGCCCGACTGTGGCAGAAGAAACACTACGCGTTCGATCTCAGCCGCCTGAAAGGACAGTCGGTCGGCACGCACTTCATGAGCCCGCCGGTCGGCGGGCAGTTATGGAAGGGAAGACCGACCGAGAGACAGCGCCCCCAGGCATGCGTCGGCTGTCACTCGGGCTGCCGTGCCCGATACGAGAGCGGGCTGGGCAACGAGGCTTCCTGTTACACGACCGTCTTCTATGCCAACGCGAAGTCGCTCGAGATTCAACGCAAGGCGAGCGACCTGCTCAACAGGTACGGGCTCAACGCCCACGAGATGACGTTCGTCGTGTTCTATATCCGCGATCTGGCCAAGAGAGGAATCCTCGGTCCGGGCAAGAAGATCGACTGCCCCTTCGACCTGACAACATTCGGCAGCCTGGAGTTCGTCCAGCAACTGATCAAAGCAATCGCCTATCGCAACGACGGCCGTGGCGGCAAGAGTCAATTCGGCGACGATCTGGCCGAGGGATGCATGCGGGCGGCCAAGCGATGGGGCCGGCTGGAGGAAGACCTGCGAACCGGCCAACTGCCGTTTCCCCACTGGGGAATTCCGATACACCGAGACCCCCGGGCGCAGCTCGAATGGGGATACGGCACCATTCTCGGCGACCGCGACATCAACGAACACGACTTCGATTGGCTCCACTGGCAACCCACGAACGCCAAACTCTCGGGACGCCCGATGCAGATCGACGCCGAAGAGGCCATCGGGATCTACACCAAGAAAATGGTGCCCTTCCAGGACGATCCGCTGATGCTCGACTACGGCACCGAGAACATGTACTCCGAGCACATCGCGAAGCTCGTCGCCTGGCACCGCTACTACACGCGGTTCTGGAAACAGTCGGCCTTGTTCTGCGACTGGCGCTGGCCCGATTTCATCAACGTCCATGCGCCCGACAACACGGGCTCGACCGGCGAGGCCGAGCCAAAATTCCTCAAAGCGGTGACCGGCAAGGACTTCTCGTTTCTCGACGGCATCGAACTGGGCCGAAGGATCTGGAATCTCGACCACGCCATCTGGACCCTGCAGGGCCGGCACCGCGACATGGTCCACTTCGCCGAGTTCATCTACAACCAGCCGATGTGGGGGCCGACCCATTGCCTGCCCGGCCGAAAAGACGGAAAATGGGTCTACTTCGACACCGTCGGCAGAAAGGTCGACAAGCAGAAGTTCGAGGAGTTCAAGACGGCCTTCTATCGGCTCCAGGGATGGGACGAGACCACAGGATATCCCAATAGAAACACCTTGGAATCAATGCAATTGGGCTACGTGGCCGACGAACTCGAAAAGAACGACACACTGGGAAAAGGATAGATATGCAGACGCTTTCCACACCGGATGAGAGCTTGGCCGACAGAGTCTTACGCGAGGTCGGCTTCGACCAGCGGTTGGTCGGCTACCGCATGCGCGAACGGACGGGCCCCATGCCGGCATCGCTGTACAGTTTCGAGGAAGTGGTCCACTTGTTGAATGACAAGCTTCCCTTTGTGGACCTCCGGCAACTCCGGCAGTGGGTCGAGACCGTCACCGAAGACGCCGAATTGGCCACCGCTGTAGCCGACGCGATACGAGAAGAAACAAACGACCGCGACCGAATGTTGCGAATCAAAACGCTGATGGGAGAGCGACTATGCCAGTGCAAGAAAGTGGTTCACTCATGATCACCCAAGCAAGAAACCGCCTGGCAAGATGTAGGGTGCGTCTGGACGCACCATGGACTGCTCGCCGCGGCTTCACCTTGGTGGAGTTGCTGGTGGTCATCGCCATCATCGGCATCTTGATTGCCCTGTTGTTGCCTGCCATCCAGGCCGCTCGCGAAGCGGCACGCCGAGCGTCGTGCAGCAACAACGTCAAGCAGCTCGGTCTGGCACTGCAGAACTACCACGGTAACTTCCTGAAATTCCCACCCAGTTCGGTCCGGTATGGGCCGAGCGAGAACTGGGTGATCAGGATCCTGCCGTTCGTGGAGAACCAGTCGCTTCATGACCAGTTCGACTTGGAACTCCCGATCAGTGATCCGGTCAACGAGACGGCCCGATCCACACGTGTGAGCACGATGTTGTGTCCTTCGGACGTGTACAACGGAGACCCGTTCAACGGGTCGGGACACGGGCCGACCGCGCACCTTAACGACAACTGGGCGCGGGGTAACTATGGGGCCAACGGGGCGCTGGCGCATCGGGGCGATGCCGGCTCGCCCGGATGGAAAAGCAACACGCGCCGCGGTGTGATGGGCGTGGGCTGCTCGCTCTCGATTGCAAAAATTCGCGACGGCACCAGCACTACCATTCTTATCGGCGAGATTCGTGCCGGCATCTGTCCGGAAGATGAACGGGGAACTTGGGCACTGTCGAACTGCGCGAGTTCCCTCTGGGCTCACGGCGGAGTCGACGGGGACGCCTACGGCCCTAACTCCAAAATGTTGCATGGAGACGATAGCTTGGGATGCAGCCGAGCCCAAGCGGCGGCGGGCAGTCCCCAGGCACTGGCGAAAATGGGCATGGGCTGCTTCGGCAAAGACTTGGGCAGCGGCCAGCAGGGCGCGCGAAGCATGCATTCCACCGGTGTCAACATGGGCTTCGCCGACGGGAGCGTCCACTTCATCGGAAACGACGTCGAGACGTTGCCCAGCACCGACCAGGAACTCTCCGTTTGGGACAAGCTGAACGCCTCCTCGGACGGACAGGTCCTCTCGGCAAACTCCTACTGATGCGGTGACTGGAACTCATCGGCGGCGGTCGCCGGTGGAATTCATCAGAAACTTCGATTGAAAGGAAGACGGACATGAACGTCTGGAGAAACGTGAGTTGGACACGCACCAAGGGCCTGTTCGCCGTCGCGGCGATACTGTCGGGCCCGTGGATGTCTCATGCCGCAACGGCGCAAGAAGAGAAGACTGCCGAGGGTTTCCCCACGGTCCTCCAGCGCGACATTGCTCTGTGGAGTGACGGCACGCGGCTCTCCGGCGTCTTGCTCTATCCCAAGGACCGCGAAGAAGGCCAGAAGCTTCCGGCGCTCGTGCTGTGCAACGGGTGGGGCGGCACGAAGGCCTTCTTGATGCGATCCGGTATCGCTCTACGTTTTGCCGCGGCCGGCTACGTGGTCATCGTCTACGACTATCGCAACTGGGGCGATAGCAACAGCCGGCTCGTCGTTCGAGGCGAGATGCCCAAGCCCGACGACGATGGCAACGTGACCGTCAAGGCCCGGGCCATCCGCGAAATCGTCGACCCGGTCGACCAACGGAAAGATATCGATGCCGCCGTGTCGTATGTCTGGGGCGAGCCCATGGTCGACAAGGCCCGCATCGGCATCTGGGGGACCAGCTTCGGCGGCGGGCATGTGATCTATCGGGCAGCGCACGATCGTCGCATCGCATGCGTGGTCGCGCAAGTCGGGTCCATGCCCGACGATTGGACCAAACGATTCCCCGCCGGGCTGATCGGCGTCTACAAAACAAAATCCGACCGCGCTCGGGGCGTCATCGACCCGGTGCCTCAGGGTGAGTCGCCAAGCGGACTCAACGGCGCGCCCCATCCCGAGCGAATCGCCGTGTTCAATCCGGGCCAGTACGCCGACCGGGTCACAGTGCCGACCCTTCTGATCGATGCCGAGAAGGAGCATTACTTCAAGATCGAAGAGAATTCGGGACGGGTCCATGAGATTCTCGAGAAGAACGGCGTACCGACCGAGTATCACGTGCTCAAAGGGAGAGCGCATTACGACGTCTATAGCGGACAATGCTTGGACGACGTCATGAAGCTCGAGATCCCCTGGTTCGACAAGTACTTGAAGAAGTAGAAGAAATGGTCCAGACGAAGCAGATTTGATTGAGCTTCAGATCGCGATCCTGGACGCAGACGAGGCGGCAGCCTTGGCATTCCTGAAGACGCGGATCGCTCCGAAGATCCCCACGAAGGGAAACGCGCCGTGCGACTCCTCGCGACTCAATCCCTATCTGCCGAAATCGGATATCGTCGACGGAAGGGCTTGAGCCTGTTGCATAACGGATGGGGGCTTTTGCTTGCTAACGGCGGCCGAAGGGTTCGATCTTGGTCTTGCCCGACTTGTGGACCGTAACGACGGCGTAGGCGTTGTTCTGCGGTCCGGGGCCTTCGACCATGGCGGGAAGCGTGTGGTAGGGAACGTCGGCGATCTGCCGGTATCCGCCGCCGTGCATGTGACCTTGGAACACGGCTGCGACGTTGCCCGCCTCCACGAGCACCCGGCGAACCGCCGGGCCGCTCTTCACGCCGTGGGCGTCCTTCTCCTTGTCGAGATTCTGGTGGACTAGCACGACGGTCTGTTTGTCGTTCGCCTTTTGCAGGTCCTCGGCGAGCCACCGTTGTTGCGGCTCGTGAATCCATGTATCGGTCCAACGGAAATTGCCTTCCGCATAGGGAGAACCGTCTTGCTTGAAGTTGGCATCGAGCACCACGAAGTGTAGCGGCCCTCGGTCGAACGAGTAGTGGCTCCGCTTGATCCGGGCCCCACAGTTGGCCAGAAACTCGGTCTTCGTCAACCGTGTCAGACAGTGGTTGCCCAGCACGTAGTGCCGCTCTCCGCCCAGCTCACTGAAGACTTCCCGAATCGCGTGGAGGAATCGGACGTCGTCGGCCTTCTCGGGCCCCGCATCGACGAAGTCGCCCAATTCGGCCACGAACGCAACCTTGCGCCGGTTGAAGGTTTCGACGGCCACTCGCAGCTTCT
>JAZFUB010000491.1:0-3082 GCA_036447015.1 Thermoguttaceae bacterium
TTAACTATGCGTTCTTCTACGATGAGACGAACAACGTGATTCGGCTCGAGCCGAAGGCGAAGGTATGGGCGGACGACAGCATCTACGTCATCACGCTGGCAAACGAACCGGTCACCGGCATTCTCGACAAGGTCGGCAACCCGCTCGAACCGACCCGGATTTCCGGCGCAACGCCATTAGGCGAAACGAAATTCACCGTCATCCTGGGCGGCGAGTTGGATTTCGGCGACGCACCGGATGACCAATCGGCTCCGCAATATCCGACGTTGCTGGGCAATAACGGCGCCGCGCATTTGATTGTGCCGGACTTGTACCTCGGTGCCGCGATCGATACGGAGTCCGACGGCCAGCCGACACCCGCTGCCGACGGTGACGGCGACGACGACGACGGCGTGTCGTTCGACACCCCGCTCAACATGGGTATCGACGCGACGATCACCGTCACCGCGGTCATCGGCCCCACGGCCTCCGGCGGATTCCTGGATGCATGGATCGATTACAATGGCGACGGCGACTGGAACGATCCGGGCGAACAGATCTTCACCAGCGAGCCGCTCGTTGACGGCGACAATACGCTCACCTGGACCATGCCCGACAACATCTTTATCGGCGACAGTTATGCCCGGTTCCGCATCAGCGAGGCCGGCGGACAGTTCCCGGCAGGACTGGCCAGCGCCGGAGAGGTGGAGGATTACCAGGTTGTTCTGACGGGTAACCCCTGGAACAACCCACGCAATCCTTATGACGTTGACGACAGCGGCGATGTGAATTCTATCGATGTGGTTATTCTCATCTGGATTCTCAATCACAACGGCGGCTTTGTCGACCTTCCGCCGAGCCTAACGCCCGATGCGTACGATCCGCCAAACAAGAATCTGACGGAGAAGTATGCTCTGGACGAGCTTTTCCCGGACGTCAACGACGACGGCACCATCTCTTCAATCGATGTCGTGTCGGTAATCTACTACCTGAACAACGACGGCGACATGTCGGCATTGGCGGCCGGTGGTGAGGGTGAGCCCGACGTCGCCGTTGCGAAGGGTGGGTTCCTCCTTAGCCAGGATCCGGCTCAGGACCATTTGTTCGCGACTTCCACTGCAAGTCTTCTTGTGCCGCAGACGGCCAGCCGCTCGCTCGACGTCCATCTGCCGGAAGAGACGGCGCCGAATGACTTCTTGTCCAGGGAGTGGGCAATCGCTGCCGGTGAGCTGTCGCTCTGGCGGGCACAAGGCGTTACTGGCGGCGGATTGGGCGATTCCGCGCTCGATTCGGCCCGATTTGACAGCTTGGAGCAGACTTTGCTCAACCCTCTCGGGGAGAACTTGTCGGCAAGCGACGGCGTGATCGACCTGAGGCAACGGTACGATCGGCAACCAACAGCGGCGTCGGTGGCGCCACAAGACGACGTTGCCTTCGACCTCGATCTGGTCCTTTCGGATATCGCCCAGGACGTGGGCGATGTCTGGGGAGACTCGGCGATGGACGCATTGCTCGACGATCTCGTTGCGGATATCCTGTCCTCGCCGAAGTTGGCGCGAACGGGGATGCCGACCCGATGATCCTCGTGCCGACACCTCGCCCACGTTCGATAGTTATTAGTTATTGCGAAAAAGCGCATCAACCGAGACTGATCGACTGGCGGATTCTTCTCAGCAGAAGCGTGAGGATGCTCTCTCGGTCGGTGACGATCTCGGCCTGGCCGGTCATGCCGAGCCTGACTGGGCCGTGGTGCTCATCCCTACCGACCTCGTCCTGCGAAAGTGTGATCTCGACTTTGTAGACGGCGACTTGCGTTCCCTCGGGACCCTCCATCACTTCCGAATCCGGAGCGAGCGTCTTGAGGGTTCCCGCCAGAGTGCCGTACTTCTGGTAGTCGTAGGCGTCGAGCTTGATCCGCGCCGGCAGACCGGTCCGCAAGTGGGCCACGTCGGCGTTCGACACGGTGACCTCGAACTGAAACCCTTTCTGCCGGGCCATGGTGATTCCCAGCTTGCCCGGTTCGATGATGTCGCCGATCTTGGTCGCTACCATGGTGACGACGCCGTCCGTGGATGCACAAACCACCGCTTGCCGGCGGTCCAGTTCCAGATTGGCCAACTGGAGTCGGGCCGTTTCGATCTCGCCCAGCTTGGCGCGCCGCTTGATTTCCAATTCACCACGCTTCACCTCATGTTCCCGGTGGACGACCTCGATCGCGCGGCGCAGCACGTCGAGTTTTCCCTGGTCCACTGGGAGTTCTGCTTCGCGCAGCCTTTCCCGGGCTTCCGCGGCACGAGTGACGGCTTCGACGAGTTGTTCCTGTGTGACGGCTCCGTTGGCCGCCAGTTTACGCGTTCGACGTTCTTTGTCTTCCGTTTCCGCCAACTTCAGCTTGGCAAGGCGGATCCCCGCGGCCTGCCGTTGCCCGGCCGAAGCTAGTTCCTCCTCAACCTCAGCCAACTCCGCCTCGGCCTTCCGTTTGGCCGAGTCGAAGTGTCGGACCAATAGCTGTTCGAGAAGTCGCAGCTTTTCCAATTCCTCCTCACCCGTTTGGATCGTCTGCTTCACGGTTGCGATCCGGTTTTCGATACGCGTCGTATCCAATTGCAGGAGGACGTCTCCTTCGCGCACGCGGTCGCCCTCGTCAACTCTTACGGCGACGACTCGTCCTCCGATCTCGCAACTGATCTCCTCGCTGAAGTCGTCGGAGGAGTCTTCATGGTTGCTCACCGGGCGCACGCGGCCGGTGGCCCGGACGACCAGATTGGCCTCGGTCAGCGCCATCCAGGTCAGTGCCGCGGCCAACAGCAGAGCCAGAAGAACCACGGTTCCGTGGACGATCCTGGGAGTCCGGGATCGGAGAGCCCGTCGGAACTCGGTACACTCGTCCAGGTCTAAAATCAGGTCGTTGCGCATTGTCTTGTCCTCCCGTTACCATTTGTGGTTGTGATTCTGTTGGTTTCGATTCGTGTTGCCGGACGGGGCGCCGCGACCGGCCCCGGGTCGTCGGTCTGAGCCCGCCACAAAGCGGCGTACTGTCCCTGCTGAGCGATCAACTGCCGATGATCTCCTTGCTCGACGATCCGGCCTTCGTGCATCACGT
>JAZFUB010000492.1:0-6555 GCA_036447015.1 Thermoguttaceae bacterium
GCTTTGAGCAGTGAGCTTTGAGCTTTGAGTCATGGGCTTTCCCACTGCTCATAGCTCAAAGCTCACTGCTCATAGCCAAATAGGGAAGTAATTCCTGTACGAGTTCTTAGGTTTTCCGGATAGGCACCTCGATTTCCCGGATACCCTCTGCTTGCAGCCGATGCCGGCTTCGCTTACGCCCACTTGCAGAGCCCATCGACATGGGCCGCCGAGCCGTCGCGCAGCCAGGCGTCGAGTTGGGCCTGGTCCTTGAGTTGCTGGCCGCGCATTCGCGGCACGACGACGAACCGGCAAGCGACCTGTGGCAGGCCGGTCATGTCGCCCCAGAGTTTCTCGAACTGGGCGACCGGAAAGACGTCTTCCTGGCCGTGCCCCCAGCGCTTCTTGACGTCCTTGAGCGTCACGTAGGTGGGCATCTGCCAACTCAACCGCCGAACGGCGGCCGTGACTTTCGGCTCGTCGAAGAGTTCGTCGCGCTTCAGGCCGAAAACGTCCAACAGCTTGTCGATGTCGATCCACGTGGTCAGCGTGTTGTAGTAGGTCAGTTTGAATTCGTCCTTCTCTCGCGGCATGGCCAGGGTTTCGACCAATCGCACCTGACCGTTGACTCGCGCCAGCCCTCCGCCACGATCTTCGATGCGGCGTCCGATCACCTCGAACGTCAGGCACGCGCCGTCGCGCAGATGCAGGCCCAACACGGCCGGATCGAGATCGGCGCCGAGCGTGTCGACGTTCTGCTCGAGCAGGTTGCCGAGTTGCACGTGCCCGTCCTCCTCACGATCCGGCTTGGGAAAGAGATTGGAGAAGAGCAGTTCGAGCGACCCGCTCAAGCGATCGTGCGTTCGGCAGGCGGCCGCAAAACGTTCGATTTCGTTGCGCGACGCCGGCGCCAGCCGATGGACGTCGCTGCGCAGCCATTGCGGGGCGATCAGGGCGTAGTAGCCCGGCGGCATGAACGCCTCGTCGTCCTGCCGCAGCGAGGCGACACTGCCATGACCGTTGATCGAGAAGTCGTAGACGACCGGCTCCATGGCGAAGGGCAGCGACGCGTGCAACGTTCGTTTCGTCGCCCGCATGGTCTCGAGCAGATAGTCCCGTGCCTCGGGCTTGCACTTCGGGTCGACGATGAACCCCATCCCACCGCCCGACATCCCGCCGAGCATCAGAAATCCCCAGAACCGGTCGCCGAACTTCTCCCGCATCCGCTCGATCAACGTCTGGGTGTAAAGATTCGTGGCCCAGGGGATGATCTTCTGGATCGGTCCGTAGAAGTTTTCCGTGGTTGCCTCGGCCAAGGCACGAATGTCGCCGTCGCACAGTGCCGCCTCGATCCGGTTCATCAGCTTGATGGCCTCCTGCCGGCCCTGCCACTCGGCCTCGGATCGGAGGAGGTATTTTTCGGTGACCATTTCGAGGATCGGCCCGACGTTCTGTGCCATGCCGCCGTGGACGAGGATGAAGCTGTCGTGGATCTTCTGCCGCGTTTGTTCGCTGATCCGATCGTCCCGTCCGCAGACGCCCAGGTCGACCGACACGTTCAGCACGCGTGCGCCTTGCGGAAAGTCCATCCCCAGAAAGAAGATGTCGCTCCAGGCGCTGTGCGAAAGATCCATCCGCACGGGCGTCCGCTCGACCAGGATCGGAAACGGCTGCCCGTCGTGTGACCGCTGGAGCAACTCCGGGCAAACCCGCAACGGATGGTCGCTGGGATGCCCCACGCGAAACATCCAGCGGTTACCGCGGACGCTGCGCACACTGCGGCGGACCTGATTGGCGAGCGTCTGAAAGGCCAACTCGTGATAAGCATGCTCTCGCGGGTTGCTTGCACGGCCGAGACGGGCGATCTGTTCGCCCGGGCTGCCTCGACCAGTTGCGCGGCACAACGGCGCGATTCGCCGCTGATGTAGAGGTGATCGCTGACCAGATGGACGAACGGCTCGTCGGCAACGAACTCCTTGGCCCGGTACAGAGCGTCGCCGTATCCACGCGGCCGGGGCTGCTCGATGAAGGTCAGCATCCGCGCGTGCTCACCCGCCGCTTCGGCGTAGGCTGCCTGGTCGCCCGGTCGGATCACGACGCAAAGCTCCTCGACACCGGCGGCGACGACCTCCTCGATGATGATCTGCAGGGCCGTCTTCTCCGTACCGCCCAGGTTGACGAACCGTTGCAGCGGCAGCCGGTTTTGGTTCGGCCCGGCGGCAGTGACCACGGCCTTCGATATCTTCATCTTCGACGTCCTGGGGTAGACAGGCGGTTCATGACCTTCCAATCCTTCATCATAATGGATCGGCCCTGCCCGTCAATTCGGCAAATTTCTCCCGGTATCCAGCCCGAGACGACTTCTCCGGCCCATGGGCCTTGCTTTCTCCGATGGAGTGGCTATCTGGGGGGTTTCTCTATTTGCAGACATGCACCTGGCCGGAACGCTGGGTTCCTCGCGTATCACGATCGACGGCCTGCGGTGGATTGTCGGTACTTCCTCCCCGTTTAGCTGCCGCCGGTACGGCGGCTTTGCCAAGAGTGCGTCCAAACGTCAAGCCGCCGTACCGGCGGCAGCTAAACGGACTGGTGTTGAAATCGGGAAGTTGTTCTTCGGTCGATCCTTACCGATTCCGCCACCAGCCGTTGCGATATGCCCATGGTTCTCCGATAATGGGTTCATCGCAGATTTGCGTACCTCAAGGCAGACATCAGGGGGAGTACCGGTGCCTCTTCTCTGTTGCCGGGCCGCCATAACTCCAAGACCAAGGACTTCGGCGCAATGATGAGCAGAGAAGAGGCACCGGTACTCCCCCTGTACGTCTCCCAGGTACGCATTAGTGCGATGAGCCCGATAATGGGAGTATCGTGACGGTTGGCTGTCGAGCCGGGGGAAGTTTTTTGTTGACTATTGGGAGGTTGAGCCATGTGTCGAGTGAACGTTTTCGGAAACTCCGTGTTCTCCAGGGTGATTTTGACGTTTTGTTTCGGGTGGGCAATCGTGCAAACGTGTGCGGCCGCTTCGATCGAGCAGACGGCTGTCGAAGAGATTTTGCGGATTGCAGGTACCGAGGGCGGGCTGGTCGTTCATCTCGGATGCGGCGATGGTCGGTTGACCGCAGCGTTGGCCGACGACGAACGGTTCCTGGTCCATGGGCTCGATGCCGATGAGCGGCAGGTCGAGGATGCCCGGGCCTATGTCCGGTCGGTTGGGCGGTATGGCCGGGTGTCGATCGACTCGTTCGATGGGAAGAAGCGATTGCCCTATGTCGACAACGTGGTGAATCTGCTGGTGGCCGAGGATCTCGGCCGTATTCCGATGGCCGAGGTCTTTCGCGTGTTGACGCCCGACGGCGTGGCACTCATCGGCAGTTCCGGTTCCTGGACGAAGACGGTCAAACCCCGACCGGCCGAAATCGACGAGTGGACGCACTACATGCACGATGCGTCGAACAACGCGGTGGCACACGACGAGCGGGTCGGACCGCCGCGCCATTTGCAGTGGCAGTGCGGCCCTCGGTGGAGCCGGCATCACGACCACATGGCGAGCGTCTCGGCCATGGTTTCCGCCGGGGGGCGAGTGTTTTCGATCGTCGGCGAGGTGGTCTATGCGACGCTGGGAATCGACGCGCCGGTAACGGCCGTCGATGCCGCCTCGGGCAAAGTGGTCCGTCGGTTCGCCGAGACGGCCGGTGCCGAGGAGATCGTCTACAAGGACGGCGTTCTGCTGGTGGTGGTCAATCGAACGCCTTTCGATCTGGACGTCGATCTGGCCGACGATCCGCAAGAGGGCAAGACGAGCGACGGCCGAACGACCTATTCCCCCGCAATGCAGCGGATCTGGGCAGGTGTCGGTTGCCCCGGCCCGGCGGACACGATATATTGTGTGGGCGTGTGAAATACGAAGACATGAGACGAACCCGGTTCAACTCAATCAAGGAGACGCGAAGATGACGAAGGACAAGATTCAACGATTGGCCGTGCTGTTAGTCGTGGCCCTGGTGTTGCCGGCGATTCTCGGCTGCCCCGCGCCCGAACAGGAGCAGGGGCAGGAGACCGACAATACCTTCAAGCCGACGGTGATCCTGTTGGCTGACAATCTGGTCAACCCGGACGGCATGACGGTCAGTGAAGATGGTGAGATAATCTACATGAACGTGCCGAACCTGAGTGATGATCCGGAGAACATTGGCGGCCCGAAGGCGTATCCGCCGAAGCTGGTTATCATCGACAAGGAGGACAACGTCACGGAACTGATGGACTACCCGGCTTACGACGTGACCGGCGAGTGCGGTCCGATGGGCCTCGATATCGGTCCCGACGGGCACCTCTATGTTTGCGATAACCAGTTCTTCGTCGACAAGAACAAGGAATCCGACAAGGAACACCAGTCGCGGATCCTTCGCGTGCTGTTGGATGAGAAGGGGATGCCCCAGAAGAGCGACGCGGGCGAGCCGATCATCGAAGTCGTCGCCGAAGGGCTCGATCTGGCCAACGCGCTGCTCTGGCTTGGTGACTCCATGTATGTGACCGACACGTTCTCGAGCAGTGAAGGCGACAGTGTCGTCTGGCGTTTTGCGAAGGATGACGTGATCGGCAACACGGCCCCGATCGCAGTCCAACCGGCGATGGAAGAGGACAATCCGCATGTGGCCGCACGGTTCAAGTCGCTCAAGGTGGGCCGTGGCGACATCGCTGGTGCCGACGGCATGACGGCCGACAGTGAAGGCAACATCTACTGCGGCAACTTCGGCGACGGTGCGTTGTTCAAGCTGACGCCCGCCGAAGACGGCACCGTGGCGGTCGAGCAGATCGTCAAGCCGGGTGAAATCAGCGAATGCATCGACGGCATCTTCTTCTGCAAACAGACCGGCCTGATCTATATCAACGACTCCGAGCAGAACGCGATTAGAACCTACGACCCGAAATCGGGCGAGTTCGCCCTGCTCTGGATGAACGACGACAGCGACGGGGCCGACGGGTCGCTCGACCAACCGTGCGAGTGCGTCGTCCGCGACGGCAAGCTCTACGTCGCCAACTTCGACCGGACTTTCCCCGGCCTGAAGAACACGACGAATGACGACGTCTACTCGATGTCGGTCATCGACCTGGAGCCGCTCCTATCAGGCAAGACCAAGCTGACACCGACGCCGAAGAAGGCTCCGTCCGAGGAGATAGCCGACGAGCCCGCGGCCGAAGCAACTGAATAGGCTCAGCCATCGCGATGGGTGGCATGGGCAGCTTGCCTGCCCTTGGTGCCTTGCAGTGACAGTTGGGTCGACAAGGGCGGGCAAGCCGCCCATGCCACCCTCCACCTTGCCTCGCGCACCCGGCGCCAATGAGTAGTTGGACAGCGCCACTTTAGGTCGACGCCAGCAATCGTAAGTTGTTCTGAATCTCTTGTTTAACGCCCAGCCGCAGGCGCCGGCTTCCGTACTGCAGCCGGCGCCTGCGGCTGGGCGTTAAACGACTGTACCGCAACGGTTTCAGATGCATACCGTGCAACGAAGTGGCGCTGTCCAAGTAGAATATTCCCTCTATTGATTCGGGAATCGCGAAGTCCCTGATTTACAGACTTGCCGCAACAGACCGCCATGGGAAGAATTCGTTGGGACGGCTTCTTGTCGTGCTAAACCGGCAAGCTTCAACATGGCCAAAGACTTTACGGCCTTTCGGAAGCGGCCAGTGTGGTTGCGGCTGCTAGTCGCGTCCAGAAGTTTCCGGCAATCTCGAGCGTGGATTGCGCGAGGGGAGTATCTTCCGGGAAGCGAAAACCCCTAACTCGTGGAGGTGAGTTGTCATGAGTGTGATGACGAAGACATTGTGTCTGTTGGCCGTGGTCTGTGGATTCTTCGTATTCTCCGATTTCACGTCCGCAGCGGTACGTCGGTCTCCGTACGGCGGCATTCAACACCCGACCTATTCGTCGATGCGACAAGGGCATCCACGATCTTACGCGGACCGCTACCGCAGCGATAGTCGGCCCTACACGGTGGCACGACGATACGATTACCGGCCATATACCGTTGAACAACCTAGCTACGCCTGTCCCCAATCGGAGGATGCGATAACGACGGACGTGGTGCGGTGAGTGACGAAAACGCCCGAATTCTTGCGAATCCGGCTACCAGAATCCTTCACGGCGTTGCTGAATTCCAGATGAACCTGAAAAAGATTCAGCCGGCAGTTTGAATTCTCAAGGGCCGCTTGACTGCCTGTCTCTGTGTGCAAGAGTTCGTCGGGCAACAACCGGACGGATCACGACGGCCGAGTCACGAACGACTTGAGCACGACCCCCAGCAACAGGCCGGCGCCGAGCACGACGACGAACGGCAGCGGTGCCGATTGCGTTTCGAACCCGTGTTGCAGATTCACGCCGAAGATGGCCGTTATCGTGGCGATCGGAAAGAAGAACGCTGCGAGCAGGTTCAGACGGTGTGCCGAGACCGACATCTGACGCGCACTGGCCGCCTGTTGCTCGGTGCGCCGCGCGATCTCGAACTCCAGCGAGTTCTTCGCCTCGCTGTAGAGCAGCTCGGCCGTGCGAGCGATGTCGTATGCCCGATCCCGCGCATT
>JAZFUB010000493.1:0-7402 GCA_036447015.1 Thermoguttaceae bacterium
ATTGGCCATAGAAAAAGTAGGGTGGGCACCGCCCACCAAGAACCACGGGGGAACATATCAAGCGAGTTTTGGTGGGCGGTGCCCACCCTACGGCTACTTTAATATCTAGGCAGAACATTCGGGTGCTGACACCATGAAACCAATCAGGAAGAGTACGGCGATTTCGATTCTTCTAGTTTCGCTGGCGATGGCCTCACTCACGCCGGCCGTGTCGGAGGAACCCATCCGCCGATTCAGCGGCATCTATCCGCATCTGACGACGTACGGCATCTATAGCCAGGACGGGGCCCATCGAAAAACGGGGCACAACGAATGTGGGATCGGTGCGGTCGTGCCTTGGGCCGATCGGTTGTGGATGATCAACTACGCGCCGCATATGCCGGGCGGTAGCGAGCACAAACTCTATTCGGTCGATGAGAATCTGACGCTTTCGATCCACCCTGAAAGTGTCGGCGGTACGCCCGCGGGACGAATGATCCATCGGGAATCGAACCAACTGCTGATCGGCCCGTACCTGATCGATGTGGCGGGCAAGGTCCGCGTCATTTCGCCGCGAGTCATGCCGGGCCGGCTGACCGCGATCATGCGACATCTGAGGGATCCGGCGAACCGGGTCTATTACTTCGACATGGAAGGCATGTTGTACGAGGCCAACGTCCACACGCTCGAAGTCACGAAGCTGTTCCACAAGCCGCTGCCCGGCTGGCACGGCAAAGGGGCCTACACGGCCCAGGGACGAGTGGTTCTGGCCAACAACGGAGAGCGAAGCAGCGATTCCTACAGAGGGCCGTTGATCACGCAGCCGGAGAGTGCGGAGGCTGCCGGTGTGCTGGCCGAATGGGACGGCACGGAGTGGCGAATCGTCGAACGTCGGCAGTTTACTGATGTGACCGGACCCGGTGGGATTTACGGATCGCCGGACGACGATTCCCCGCTTTGGGCGATCGGCTGGGACCGACGCTCGTTGCGGCTGAAACTGCTCGACGACGGTCGGTGGCACACGTTCCTGCTGCCCAAGGCGACGCACAACAACGACCCGCGGCACGGCTGGTATACCGAGTGGCCGCGGATTCGCGAGATCGGCGACGGCCGGCTGATGATGGATATGCACGGGATGTTCTTCGACTTCCCGAAGACCTTTTGTGCCGCCGATACGTCGGGACTGAAGCCCATCGCGAGCCACTTGCGTTACATTCCCGACTTCTGCGATTGGAACGGGCAGCTCGTGCTGGCCAGCGACGAGACCAGCATCCAAGGCAATCCGATGGCCGGCCAACCGCAGTCGAACCTCTGGATGGGCCGATTCGAGGACCTGAAGACCTGGGGACCGGCCAGCGCGTATGGCGGCCCGTGGGTCGTCGACCCGATCAGGGCGAACACACCAAGCGACCCGTTTCTGATCGGCGGCTTCGATCGGCGAACGCTCCACCTGTCGCTTGGCGGAACGCTCCGCAACAGGAACGCCGGCGGACCGCTGCGTGCTTCCGACCAGCAGGCCATCACGAGCATGCCAGAGACGCTGGCCCGGCTGCCTCGCGTGACCATCAATCGGGGAGATTTTCACAAGCCGGCTCCCGGTTACTCGTTCACCGTCGATCGGCCGGTGACGATCTACCTGGCCGTCGATCAGCGTGGAGCACCGAACCCGGGCGCGGCCTGGACGAAGACCGAACTGACATTGACCTGGGGCGCGAACCATCGCGACAGCGTCTACCGACGGGACTTCGCCGCCGGCGCGATCGAGATTCCCGGCAACGACGTGGAACACGTGCCGGGCGACTTCGGCATGCCCCACACCGCGCTGGTGGCCTGCGACGGCAATGATGCGAAGATCAACCCGGCCAAGCCGGCAAGTGTCGCGAATCTTCGTCCGGAACCGACGAAGCCGGCGACGGCCGACGGACCGGTTCGATTCACGCTCGAAATCGATACGGACGGCCGAGGCGAGTGGAAGGCCTACAAAACGATCGAGGTCCCGGCCGACGGATACGCATTTCACGTGTTTCCCGAGGATATCGAAGCTCAATGGATTCGACTCGCGGCCGACAAGGATTGCATCGCGACCGCCTACCTCCATCTGACCGACGAGAACTTTCATGACGGGTCGGCCGGCGAAGAACTCTTTGCCGGTCTGGCCGAGGCGGACGACTCGGAAGCTCGGGCGGCGCTGGTCTACGCGGCCAAACGTAACCGAAACCTTCGCGTCATTGCCGGTGACGGTCGCCACTTCGAGCTCGACAAATCAACCTTCGAGTTTCACCCGGACGAGAAAGACGAAGAACTTGCAGATTTGTTGGAGGTCGAGCCGGAGTTCACCGTCGACGGCGCCTCTGTGATCCTCACGCAGGGCACTCGCCGGTTGCGTCTGCCCAAGGGAAGTGCGGCCTTCGACCGGCCGTTCGCCTCGGGCTGGCCGCGCGGCTCTCGCGAGGTCGAGTCGGAGCGTCACCTGGCCAACTTCCACGGAACGTTTTACGAAGTCCCACTGATCACGAACGGCCGCCCGCCGGCCTTCGATCGCATGCGGCCGGTGGCCAGTCACACGAAGCAGATTACCGACTTCTGCACATGGAACGGGCTGCTGGTCCTCGCTGGGATTCACCCCGCCGCCACGAACGATGACCACGTCGTCGGCGACCCCGCCAAGAAGACGGCCCTCTGGTTCGGCGGCGTCGACGACCTATGGCGACTCGGCAAACCGGTCGGCCAAGGAGGCCCATGGTACGAAACGGCCGTGAAAGCCGGCCAGCCGTCCGATCCATACCTTATGACCGGTTACGACAAGAAGACACTCACGCTGAGTGTCGATCGCGACGTGATCGTTACGATCGAGGTCGACGTCGATCACCAGAGCGGATGGAAACGCTACGGTCGTTTTCCGCTCAGCGCCGGCAAAGAGTCGATCCATGAATTCCCGGTCGGGTTCAGTGCCCATTGGATTCGCTTCATCACCGACCACGACTGCACGGCAACCGCTCGACTCGTTTATCGGTAGATGCCAGTCAAGAGTTAGCCGTCGGGCTTGCCCGACGTTGTCGCGACAAAGGAGATGAAAAGGGACACCTGTGCAACGAAAGTCCCACGGGCCGCAGCCCGTGGGCTTGGTATGATGACTGCCCGGGCCATCCAGCCGCTGCCGTGCAATGATATACGTACTGAATGGGAGACTCGGATGAATCTTACTCGCCAGCAAGCCCAACAGCAACTCGAGGCTTGGACGACCAATCCTTCGCTGTTGAAACATGCCCGGGCCGTCGAGGTCGTTATGCGTTGTGCGGCCGGCCGATATGGCGACGGCTCGGACGAAGAGACTTGGGCACTGACGGGGTTGCTGCACGATGCGGATTACGACCGTTGGCCGGACGAGCATCCCAAGCGGATCGTCGAGTGGCTTCGGGAGGCGGGCGAAGAGGCAATCGCGTATGCCGTCTCGGTCCACTACACGGCATGGGGATTCGAGCCGAAGACGGCCATGGACAAGGCCCTGTTGGCGTGCGACGAACTGACCGGCTTCGTCATGGCCTGCTGTCTGGTGCGGCCCGAGGGGGTCGCCACGCTGAAGCCGAAGAGCGTTCGCAAGAAACTCAAGGACAAGCGATTCGCCGCCAAGGTCAACCGCGAGGAGATCGCCCACGGGATCGAGCTATTGGACGTCGACACGGCCGAGCACATCCAGTTCGTAATCGATGCTTTGAAGCCGCACGCCGAGGAGTTGGGCATCGGCGGCAGTTCAGAAGAGTAGTATGTGTAGGGTGGGTGATATCACCCACTCGCGACATGCAAGGGCAAGAAATACGCGTGACATGTCGTAGCGGCGAGAAACACGCGTGGGTGCAAGCACCCACCCTACGTGTGTGTTGTTGCCGCATTCTAAGAAACCTCCCCATCTTTCCCATCTTCCGATTATAGTGGAATTTGGCGCTTCGAGCGTCACTTTGCCCGTTGTGTGCCTGTTTAGTTAGCGGGCGGGCTTGCCCTCCGTTGGATTGGCCCGCAGATTGTGTCACGACAACGTCGAGCAAGCTCGACGGCTAACGATTCGCCAGGCCCGGGCATGAGCGTGACCACACCACTTTTGATTCACTGCAACTTTGAGGGCCGTGTCATGATGTCTTTCGCTGCGTTGACAAAACTACTCCGATTCGCATTGGTCTTGGCCGTAACGTCGCTGCCCTGGGCAACGTCGTCACTGGGCGACACGCCGGCCGAGAAGAAGACGGCTGAGCAGAAGCCGGCACGGATCGTGGCCGGTCAACCCCATCCGGCGGTTGTTCGCGTTCGGGCGTCGGAAAACGGCGGCGCGTCTTTCGGATCGGGTACGCTGATCGGGCGGACCGAGAAGCATGGTGTTGTCTTGACGAACTGGCACGTTGTCCGCGATGCGACCGGACAGATTTCGGTCCGGTTTCCCGATGGTTTCCGCTCGGCGGCGACGGTGCTCGAGACGGACGAAACGTGGGATCTGGCCGCGTTGATGATTTGGCGTCCCGACGTCGAGCCCGTGCCGATCGTCGACGCGAAACCGCAGTCGGGCGACCGCCTGACGATTGCCGGCTACGGTAGCGGAACCTATCGAGAGGCCACCGGCAAGGTGACCCAGTTCGTTTCGCCGGGGCAGAATCATCCCTTCGAGATGGTCGAAGTGGACGTCGAGGCACGCAGCGGCGATTCGGGTGGCCCGATCCTCAACGAGTCGGGCCAGATGGCGGGCGTTCTGTTCGGCTCGGCCGAGGGTCACACCAACGGCAGCCACAGCCCGCGGGTCCTTTGGTTCATCAAACGCGCGCTGGCCAAGACACCCAAACTTGCGGCGTCGGTTGTCGTTCGGTCCAAGGAGGACTGAGCGGTTCCTAGTATTACTGCACGATCGGCCATTACTGCACGATCGGCAACTTGACGACGACGCGGGTTCCCTCTCCCGGCGTGCTGTCGATGGTTGCCTCGCCGCCGAACAGTCGGGCACGCTCGCGAATGCCCTTGATGCCGAAGCAGTCGTCGGAGACCTGTGCCGCAGTGAAGCCGACGCCCCAATCGCGCACCTCGATCCGGACGTATCCATTCTGCTGAGCCAATTCGATGCGAACCTTGTCGCTTTGGCTGTGGCGGTAGGCGTTAGTCAGGCCTTCTTGGGCAACGCGAAACAGGGTATTTTCCAGTGGCGGCGACAGCCGGTCGAACTCGACGTTCGGGAAGAAGTCGACCTTGATTCCTTGGCGAGTTTCGACGTCGCCGACCAGATGTTCGATGGCCGAGACGATTCCCATCTCGTCGATGATGGGTGGCCGCAACCCGCTGATCAGTCGGCGTATTTCGGCGGCCACCTCGCTGAGCATAGTGACCGCCCTGGCATAGGCTTGCTGTGCCGACTGTGGATCCGTATGCTGCAGGTGATCGAATGCCTCGAGTTGCATTTTTGCCGCGGTCAGTTGCTGCGCGACGCCGTCGTGGATCTCGTAGGCGATCAATCGCCGCTCTCGATCGGATGCATCGAGCAGGTTTCTCAGCGACTCATGCTCCTTGCGCAGTTCTTCCTCGCTCTGTCGAAGCGTTCGAGTCATCCGCTCGAATGTCCGGGTAAGGATTGCCACCTCATCCAAACGGCGGCCGTTTTCCTCTTCGTCGACGCCGATCCCCGCCAGCCGTGCAGCCGTTCGGGTCAGTTCGTTGATCGGTGCCGAGATCGAACGCGCCAGGGCCAATCCGCCGAGACCTGCGAGCAGGGTCACGACCAACGAGGCGAGCAGAAGCGAGTGTTTGGCCAGCAGGATGCCCTGCAGAACTTCGCTCGTGTCGTACTCCATGATCAATGTCCATGCGGGCGAGTCGCTTGCATCATAGTCGTGCGAGCGGCTGAAGACGGCCAACTTTTCCACACCGTTGTCGCGAAAGACGAAGTGACCATGCTTCCGATCGAGGGCTTCGGCAATCGAAGGCCGGGCGGACAGATCCTCGCCGAACGCTTCGATTTCCAGACCGTGATCCAATTGGCCGACCTCCGAGGGTTGTCTGCCCAACACCATACGGCCGGTCTCGTCGACCAGATAGGCCTTGGCGGTTGTGTAATGCGAATGGGCTTGTATGGACTCGACCGTTCGCACCAGGTCCTGGATGCTGAGCACACCCTTGAGGATTCCGGCGAACTCACCGTTCTCTCGCAACGGGATGACGATGTCGATGACGAGCGACTTGCAACTCGAATCGTAATGCGGACGGCTGGCGGATCCGCGTTCCGTGGCAACGGCCTCTGCATACCAAGGCTCGTCGGCCTGTAGGTAGTCGTTGGTCCTGCCCGTCAATCCGATGACCACGCCGTACTTGTTGGTGACGTACATTTCAGGAAAGACGACGAACCCACTTTCGCTGCGAAGATATTCCGTGTATTCGTGCAACTCGACCGACAGATCGTTTTCGAAAATTTCTTCGATTTGCGGCAATGTTTCCCTGGCTTGCCACGCTGCGTCGATGGTCGCGATCTGCTGCTGGACGTTGGGCGTGCGGTCGAATGCTGCTGAGGAGACGGCCGCCCGCCGTGCCAAGGTCTTCATTTGGGCGAACCAACGGAGATCGTCAAGCCGGTTGTCGAGTTGGCGGTCGATGTTGTCCATCGTCGCCGCGACCTGATCGTCGAGATCGCTGCCGATGGTCTTCAGCGAGGCCTTCTGTAACAGCGCAAGCGAGACGTATCCTACGGCCCCAATCGTCAACGCCAGGGTCAGAAAGGCAAGGGTCAATTTGGTGCCGATCTTCATCGCAGTCATTCCTCGACGGGCCACCTGCAGAAGAACACGCGATCGTCCAACGATGCAGCGAGTGAATCTTCCAAGAATCGATCCAAAAGAGTGTAGCAGACCCGACGGCAGGAAGCCATACCTAAAACGGCATTGCCGGGTCCTTTCAGGATTGTCGACGGCCGGCCGTGCATGGTTCGCTGCCCGGGCGTTCTGCGGGTTCGCTTTTCGCTGCAAGGGTGAAGCAGAACGTCGATCCGTGTCCTAAGCCTTCCGACTCGACCCAGATGCGTCCACCATGCACCTCGACAATTCGCTTGACCAAGGACAGGCCTATTCCGGACCCTTCCACTTTCTGGTCCAGTTGATCGAACAGTCCGAAGACTTTCTCATGGTAGCGGGGGTCGATCCCGATGCCGTTGTCGCGAACGTAGCAGATCGTCTCATTGCCGTTGCATCGCGAACCGATTTCGACCCGTGGCTCAGCCTGATTGCCCATGTATTTGACCGCATTGTCGATCAGGTTTTGCACGACCTCCGTCAGCCGAAGCCGGTCACCGAAGACCACGGGCAAGTCATTGGAGATTTCGACCTGCACTCTGTTCTCCTTGATTTGTCCGCCAACAAGCTCGAGCGCCTCGCGGGCCAATCCCTCCAGCGGCACGTCCTCCGGC
>JAZFUB010000494.1:0-8875 GCA_036447015.1 Thermoguttaceae bacterium
GCCGCGAAGTAAAGAACTCCGTCAACGTTTACCAAGCTCGATGGCGACGAGTCTCCCGATCCGATGCGATCGTTGATGTCGGCCACGAGCGATGCTGTGCCCGCCGTCGTGGAAATATCCTTGCCTTCGAGCGCTGCTGCCTCTTGGCCAACATCGTTTGCGACCAGCGATGGCGATACGTGGGGCACGACTGAAAGCAGACGCCGATCTTCCATGCGTTCAAAACGTAGCCGACGTGGATTGACAGAAAGACGCGAAGCAGATCGTAGATTCATGAGGACATCCCCGAAAGGTGGCAAAAACCTACCCAGAAGAGTGGATGCCCGGATTGTACCATCCGAACGTGGAGGAAGTCAAGTTTTTGCGGGAGGGCCCGACCAGGAGAAACGGCCCCTTGAACGTCGCCCGGGGAACTGGCTCAACTCGAAGGATCGGGCGTCTTCGACGCGGAGTTGATCGGTCTTGGGCTGATAGAGGATCTTTCGTGCCACGGCCTGCGAGGTCTGGCCGCCGACTTGCTCTTGGCGGAACGGTTTCCGTAGGCCGGATCACGATCCGGCCTACGTCTCTTTTCGCGTGCATGCAAGCAGACACCTTGCTCTGTTGGCGGTCGTGTTGCGGAAAGAGAACGTTTGTGGTGCGTGTGTCGGATCGCGTGTTGCCGGACTGCCTCGGTTGGGGCGAAACGGCAACGCCTTATATCAGGCTTCAGACGCTTTTTCCCGGTGACTGTTCTACCCTTCATGCCAAGTGGCCCGATGCTCCATGATGTGTTCCTTGTCGGTTTGACTCTTCGCTCTGCGCATAATATAGTTCGGTTGTACCCGCGCCTTGGGGAGGGGTGTTGGTCGCCGGCGCGGCGGGGAGAGCTGGGAGCTAGAGGGGACCCTGCCGCGCCATTTTTTCCCACCAAAGCGGGCCGCGCTGACCCAGAGCAGGAATTGGCCCCGAGCAGGAATTGGCGCCGAGCACGAACATGAACGGTTCTTCTTCCCACACCCGCAGGCAAGCGCAGGCCGCATTCACGCTGGTCGAGGCGATGCTCGCTATCGCGTTTACGGCGATGGCCGGAAGCGTGCTCTTGTTGGGTATCGGCGGGTCGGTTCAGACGACCAGCGACGCTCTGCACGAAACGGTCGCCCAGGGGATGGCCCAGCAGTTGATGGATGAAGTGCTCGGCGGCCGCTATGCCGAGTTGGGTTCGGATGGATATGCAGTGACGCTGGGACCGTCGGCGGAGGAAACGGGCGGCGCGGGCCGGGAACTCTTCGACGACATCGCCGATTACAATCTCCTGAGAACTCGACCTCCGCAAGATCCTTGGGGAATCGATCTGGGCAAAGAAGACGGGCAAGGAAGCACGCGTCATGTCGATTTCTGGGCGCCGGCCGACCGTGCCGGGGCCGATGTGGGAAGAATCTCCTTCTTCGCAGGCTGGCGTCAGGAGGTCGATGTCTACTACGTGGCCGAGTCGGACTTGACGCTCAGGTTGCCCGCCGGCCAGTGGAGCGACTATCGAGCAGTCGAAGTCCGCATCGTTCAAGAGGTCGCTGGGGGCAGCCTCCGTGAGTTGGCCAAATTACGCCGGGTCGTTGCCTATGTTCCGCCATTGCCATAACCGATCGGGTCAAACCGGCGGGCGGCTGTCTTGGCCTCGCCGCGTGTCGCAACCTTGCGGCATGACCCTGCTGGAGTTGATGATCGCCATGACGATCATGGTGATGGTCGTCGGGGCAATGGGCTTTCTGGCCAAGGGAGTCGAGCAGGGATTCCAGTACACCGAAGGCCACGACACGGCAACTCAGCATGCCCGAGTCGCGCTGCAGCGGATCGCAACGACGGTGCGCGAGGCAACGGCGAACGAGCAGTTCCCGGGCTTTCTCGTCGTGTCGGAAGACGTGGCGACATGGGAGTTCCCCGACACGCTGGTCGTCTGGAAGTCGGACGACTCTGGGGACGGTAGACCGCAGTTCAACGAACTGGTCATCTTCTGTCCCGATCCATCCGATCCGAACAAGTTGGTGGAGATTACAGTCCCCGAGGACGGGGGTGACGGATGGAAGGCAGACGATCAAGCAAGTTGGGGTTCAAAGATCGATTCGATCAAGAACTCGCCGAATCGGAAAACGGTCGTGCTGACCGATTTGATGCGTACGTGCTCGGTCGAAGGCGC
Source organism: Thermoguttaceae bacterium (assembly GCA_036447015.1). GTDB lineage: Bacteria > Planctomycetota > Planctomycetia > Pirellulales > Thermoguttaceae > JAZFUB01. Next base: position 2,174 of record JAZFUB010000494.1, read on the forward strand.
TGGCGGACCCGTGCGGCGTGGGGCCGTCCGATTCGTCTCGCGACTGCGTCCGTCGCAGGACGAGTGGAACAGCTACAGCGACCCCGCCGACCCCGACTACCCGAAGCCCTGGAACGATCTCTCCTGGGTCCAGGGGATCTTCGGATCGCAGACCGGGTTGCGCCAGGCGTGGGTGCGCATCGAACTGCAATTGATGCCGGGCAAGGAAGCCCTCTCGACGGATCCTTCCGGTCAACGGGCCATTCCGTTCCCGGGCTCGGCCGCCCTGTACTACGAGTTGAATCGCCCCCCGGAACCATGAGTTGGATCGATGACACGACCACGATTCTCCAAACAGCCCCATCCAACGACCCCATGCCGTCGCGATCGGCACGCACGGTCGCCGAGACGTCGGGGCGTTGCGCTGCTGATCGTCATGCTGCTTCTCTCGATGACGTTGGGGCTTTCCTATGCGGCCATGCGCAGCCAGCATACGGCCATGTTGATCCATCGGAACTTCGATTGCCGCGCGTCGGCCCGACAGGCTGCGAGGACCGGCCTGTCGATGGCGATCCGGAAAATGCACCAGCTCGATGAATGGAATGGCGTCGGAACGACCCTGACGGGAACACTCAGCCTCGATGAATCGTTCGAAGTCACCTACACGACCGGCGACCCGACGCTGTTGCCGGGCGACTTGGACTACGAGGAGTTGCCCTATCGCGTGACACTCCTGTCGACCGGCATGGCCGCCGATCCGGGACGTCCCGAGACGGTCGCCGAATACCAGGTCCGCGCGGTCGTCCGCCTGATCCCGCGAGCGTTGGGTGAAGAACCGACCGATTGGAAGCGGATGCAAGACTACACCGTCTTTCAGACCAAGAGCGACTCTTTCGACGTGGACATTCCTTGCCGAATCGAGGGGCGAGTCCGGATCCAAGGACCGTTGAGGATCGCCCTCCATTATCCCAATGACGATGCCGCACTGAGACGCTATTTGGAAGACCTGAGGAAAATGGTGACCGAAGCCGGTATGTTGGACTGTCGGCCGTTCAACGGTCCGGTGGAATATCCCCTCGGTATCCAGGACGGCACTCACCAGGTCCGGCTTGAGATTATGTTGGGTATCACCGCAATCAACGTCCCGGTCAATGAGGTCGCGGCCGACTGGGTCAAGCCAACCTCGTTGACGACCTACCAGATCTACGAAGGGGGGCCGGTTTACACGATCCGGCAGTTGGACACGACCCTGGTAGAAGATCTGGAACCCGATCCCGAGACCAACCCGTTGGGCATCTACTATCGCAACGGTACGATTACGATCAAAAACGACGTGAAAATCCGCGGCTCACTCTTCTGCAGGGATGATATCCGCATTAACGGCATCGGCGTCAATTTCGAGCCGGTCGAACTACCTTCTCTTCACGGCGAATCGGACGGCGTGCGTCTGCCCGTGGCAAGCTGCCGCAACTTCTTGGTCGAGTCGACCGGCGGGGGCAGCCTGCGGGGCCTGCTGGCTGTGTTCGACAGGTTCGAGATCAAGAAGGGCCCCGACACGATGGGCTTTGCCATGACAGGCCGGTTGATCACGCGGAAGCTGCTCATCAAGGAGCGTGAGCCCTGGAACACCCAGAATTGGTCGACGCTCGATGGCGACTATATCGAGGACTTCAACGACGCTGACACCGAGACTACGCCGTACTTCCCGCTGTGGCTGCAGGACGAACGTGGGTTGAGTCCCGCAGGCGGCACTGCTGCGATAAGCGAAGACTCGCCGCAGGCCGCCGATACGGACTGCGATATCAGCGGGGTCGACATCAATGCCATCGACCCCGGTCTGGTGCTGATCGGTGCAGAGTTCGTCGTCAGCACGGCCGGTAACGACACCGTGTACACCGTGACGGGACGGACTCCGGGCATACCAAGTCCCACGATGAACATCGAATTCGAGCCAAACTGGGGTTTTCCGACGCCCGTGAAAAACGATACGATCACGTTTCTGCCGCGGTTGACGATCAGGCCCGACCTCATCACGCCGGTCCGATACCATTGGAAAAACCGGGACGACCCGATCTACGTCCCCCATCCCGACGACGACGGTCTGCGTTGGGAACTGCTGCAATGGACCGAAAACCCGTAGGTCAGGCTGTGCCTGACATGGACAAACAACTCTCTTCCTGTCAGGCACAGCCTGACCTACGCTTTTTCATGCCCCCCGAGAAAGGAGCCTCGCGATGAAACGTCGAACTGCCTGGATCGTTCTGCTGGCTGCAAACGTCCTATGTTATTGCGTGCTAAGCTTTTATCAGAAGACGGACGCTGCCCCACCGACTCGTGGCGGGCCGCCGTTCGCCAATGCCGTACAGCAAAGGATCGAAATGATCCAGTTGCTCCGGGAGATTCGAGGACTGATGCAGGAGCAAAACGCCCTGCTGAGGGCCGCAAACCAGAAAGCGATCGGCAGCGGACCGAAGAGTAGCGGACCGAAGAAAAGCTGATCCCAGTGCCATGCCCGCGCGTCGCCGACAATCCGACGGAATCTCGCTGATCGAGTTGCTGATCGTGATTGCCATCATGGGGGTCCTCGTAGGTATGGTGATTCCCAAGAGCGATCCGGGAATTCACGATCAGTTGCGGTCGGCTGCCCAGATTGTTCGAACCGATCTGGCCTACGCCCGTAGCCTGGCGATCACCAACAACAGCACCTACGAAGTGCTCTTTCGAACGGCGTTGAACCGCTACGTCCTCAAACACAGCGGACCCAACGCGGCCTTGGATACCTTACCCCCTTCGCCGTTCAGCAACCCGGGCGATCCGCCGGATAGACATATCGTCAAACTGGGCGAGTTGCCCAACTTGGGGCCGGGTGTCGAACTTGTTGCGGCCGGAACGCTGGGTAACACCCCGCAATCGGTCGGCAGAGTCGAGTTCCGCCCCATGGGAGAGACGACCCGAAGCGAGGAAACCGTCATTTGGCTGGCTGCCGGACGTGGAAAGCAACAGCGATACCTGCTGCTGAGGGTCAACCCGGTCACCGGACTCGCCGAAGTGGGCGACTATACGGCCGAAGCGCCGCCGGCGACCGTGATGCCCTAGATCTACCAACAAGCAGAGAAACAAACCATGGTTCAATGGATGACCAAACGACGGTACAGCCCGATCGGTGTGGATATCGGCAGCCGTTCGGTCAAACTGCTTCAGTTCGACGCCATGCGAACTCGCGTGCACGAATCGGCTCGCTGGGATCTTCCTCCGACGAGGCCCGAGCTGCAGAAGCAGCGTGATCATCAGATCGTCGACGCCGTGGGCCGTGCTCGCGAAGGTCACGACTTTCGAGGTCGGCAGGCCGTTTTCTGTCTGGGGGCCGACGACCTGTTCGTGCAGAACATCCGTGTCGCACAGGCCAGTGGCGACGAACTGAAGAAGATCGTTCACTTCGAAGCGGCCGGCCGGCTGCCCTACAGTAGCGATGACGCGGAAATCCGCTTCTTCGAGGCGGCCGACGTGCGCCAAGGCGATTCGGTCCGACGTGAAGTGATCCTCATGGCCTGCCACCGGCCCGTCATCGAGCGAATCGTCGGCCTGGCCGACAGCGTCGGACTCACGCCCGTGGCCATCGACGTCGAACCGGCCGCCCTGTTGCGGTGTTACGGCAAACAGTTTCGCCGCGACGACGACCAGCAGCGCCGCATGATGTTCGTCAATGTGGGCGGATCGAACACGGCGGTCGTCATCGCCGGCGGGGCAGACATGCTGTTCGTCAAGTACATCGACGTGGGTGGACGACACCTGGACGAAGCCGTCGCACGACATCTCGAAATGGATCTGTCCGACGCCGTCGCCTTGCGCCGCCATAACGGTGATCGTCGGGCCGACCAGCGAGATCCCGAAGTCACTCGAGGCATCGATGAATCGGTCCGACCCATACTGGACCAACTGGCCAACGAACTGTCGCTCTGTCTCCGCTATCACAGCGTGACCTTCCGCGGCCGGCAGCTTTCGCAGATCGTGCTCGGCGGCGGCGAAGCCTCGCAGCCGCTCGCCGAATGGCTCTCCGTCCGGTTGGATCTGGCGTGTGAACTGGGCAACCCCTTGCGAACGTACGAAAACGCGACCTCCACCGGGCACACCGGACAATGGGACGTGGCAGCCGGGTTGGCGCTGAGAGAAACCAATTAACCGACGTCGAAGAGGCCCGTCGATATGCAAGACATCGATTTTCTGCCGGATCAATACCGCCGGAAGAACCGGCGACGACAGTCGCAGCCGTCGCGCATCGGCATCATCGTGGCGTTTGCCGCGTTGCTCATTGGCGCCGTCTCCCTTCAATACTACCAGAGGCGTCAGGCTCAGCGCCAACTGGCCGAGTTGTTGCCCCAATATGACCTGGCCATGAGCCAGAACGAGCAGTTGGCCGAAATCTCCGGGCGGTTGCGGGCGACCGTCGCCTCGGCCCAACTGTTCACCTATCTGCGCCACCCTTGGCCACGGACCCAATTGCTGGACGCCTTGCTCGCTCCGCTACCCGAGGAGATCACCTTCGAAAGGCTGCAAATCGTCGGCGGCGTTCCACCGTCGCTCGCCGCAGCCCGGCGACAATCGACCGCCGACAATCGGGCCAAAGAGGCCGAAATCGCCGCCCTGCCGTCGGCAGCGCGCGATCTGCGGCAACTGCGCGACCAATTCGATGCGATGGAGACCATCGTCCATCTCTCCGGCACGACCACCCGTAGCAGCGCGTTGCATGGCTATCTGAGCGAATTGGGCAACGCTCCCTTGTTCTCCGCGGTCGAGCTCGAATCGATCGAGAGTCTCGAAGCTGAGCCCAATACGCTGCAGTTCGACGCCGCCGTCGTCGTTCGGCCCGGCTACGGCCAACCCGGCGGTCCGGCAACCTCGACAACCGACACGGCCATGCAAGACGGCTTGATGTCCAGCAGAGAAGAAATCCAATGAGTACGCAAGCCCCCGAGTTCAGCAAGCCTCTCGCGACGGCCGGTGCCTCGCGCGCGACGACCGTTGCGGTCAAACCCCAACTCGGCCGTGATGGTTGGGTCGTCGCCCTGGCTCTGATCGCAATTGCCGTCGCGTACGTTAGCTTAGTCTTCTTACCGGGCAAACGGTCCATCGATGAACTGCGAAATCAGATTCAACTGAAACGGCAATACGTGGCGGAGGGTTCGGGGCTCGTCACGATGCTGCGGTTGCAACGCAACGAACTGGAGCGGGCCCAAGCGTACGAAGCGGCATGGCAGAAAAGAACCCCCCCGGTCGAGAAGCGTTCGTCCGTGGAAGGGAAGATCTACGCCCTGGCCGAAGCCGCCGGGGTGACAACCACCCGCTTCGACCCCGAGCCGATCGTCCGATACGAGACAATCAGCCAAATTCCGCTTTCGATCGGCTGCAAGGGAACATTTGCCCAGATTGGAGCATTCCTGCACAGCTTGGAAAGCCTGTCGATATTAAACTGGGTAACATCCGTAGATCTAGAGAATTTGGATGCGACCGAAGCGTTTGTGACCTGCGAGGTATCCATGGTGGTTTTTGCGGATAATTCAAGTATTTCCGATTACGTCAAAGACTCTGAATAACCGATGTACAGGAGGAGCCGGGCTAGGGTACCTGTTGCCGTGGCCTGCACAACGAAACCGTGAACTTCAGCAAGCTAACCAGACAGTTGCGTCGCGAGGCGACGACGAATCCGAAGAAGGCGGCCTTCCTAGGATTCATGTTCGTTGTCGCCTTGTGGTTTTGGTCACCCTTGGTGTGGGGATGGATCGGCGAGAAGGACTCGTCGGCCGGGCCGGACGTCGCATCGCCCCAAGCCGGACAGCCCGATGGCACCCCGGTCGTCGCGATCAGCGAAGGGAACGCCGCACCGGACGCGGCGGAAGTTCCCCAACACTCGTGGCGGCAGTTGGCCCAATGGATGGATGACGACCGATTGACGCTCGCCGTCGCGATGACCGACCGCGGGCGAGACCCCTTCCTGGCTTCCAAGCCTCGGAAGGACGAAACGATCAGTGAGCTTCAGGAGGAGGAGTCCGAGGATATCACGCCCGAAAGCCTGGGCCTGGTGCTCTCGGGCACGATCGTCGGCTCCCAGCGCCGCGTGGCGTTGATCAACGGAAAACCTTACCGGCAAGACCAGTCCGTCACACTCGTCAAGGACGGCAAGGAAATCGAATTCGTGATCGAAGGAATCCGCTCTCGTCGAGTTGTATTGCGACGCAACGACAAGGAATTCGAACTAAGGACTCAGTCGGGGACGCTCTCGGGGCGAATTCAGCGGACGAATTGAACTTTACTCCGTAGGTCAGGCTGTGCCTGACTCCGTAGCTGACGAGGTAGCTACTACTACAAAGCGTCAGGCACAGCCTGACCTACAAAGAGGACCCGAACCTCTAAGCTTGACAAAACGCTAGCCTTATCCCGGTGTCACGGAAGACTCATGAAGACTTTTCGTCGCTTGACGTTGCTTGGCGTGTTTGCAGCAGCCGGCGTGGCGTTGGCCGTCTCGGTTGCCATCTCGACCACCAAAACGGATACCGACACGGGCTCCCACAAAGCGGCCCGGCAGGGATCGGCTCCGCGGGAGCAGGAAGTCGAGGCCGCTCCGCTTCGGCAACCGTCATCGGCGGCAACCGTTTCGGTCATTGCCAAGCCGTCGCTGAAGATCCCGAGCGGACCGCTGGTCGCCGCTCCGTATCCGCCGCGCACCCA
>JAZFUB010000495.1:0-2441 GCA_036447015.1 Thermoguttaceae bacterium
CGCCCCGTCGCCGCGATCGATCGGATGCACGAGCTGAACATCGGACACAGTATCATTGCCCGGGCGATCATGGTCGGCATGCAAGAGGCCGTCCGAGAAATGAAACGCTTGGTTGAATACATCCCGTAGCTGAAGTCGCAAGACTTCAGAGAATCGCAATACGAACATGAAAACAAGAAGCGAAGAGTTTGCCGGCCTGACCGTGGCCATGATCACCCCGTTTCGCGACGGCCAGATCGATATCGAGACCTTGCAGCAGCAGGTCGAATTCCAGATCGAGGCCGGCACGACCTGCCTTGCGCCGGCCGGGACCACCGGCGAGTCGCCCACCTTGTCGCACCCCGAGCACGAACGCTTGATCGCTGCCATGGTCGAAGCGGCGGCCGGACGCGTCAAGATCATGGCCGGCACCGGCAGCAACAGCACCGACGAGGCGCTGCGGCTGACCGGCTGGGCGGCCAAACAAGGAGCCGACGCCGCACTGATCGTCGCCCCCTACTACAACAAGCCGACGCAAGAGGGCTTCTATCAACATTTCAAGGCCTTGGCCGAAGCGGTCGACATCCCCATCTGCGTCTACAACATCCCGGGCCGAACCGCCAAAAACATCGAGCCGGAGACGATCATTCGCCTGGCCGAGTTGCCGAACATCACGATTGTCAAAGAGGCGACCGGCTCGATGGACCAGGCCTCGCAGATCATGGCCTCGACGAACCTGACCGTGCTCAGCGGCGACGACAGCCTGACCTTGCCGCTGATGTCGATTGGCGCCCGAGGCGTCGTCTCGGTCGTGGGCAACATCATCCCGCAAGACGTGATCGCGCTGACGAAGGCCGTCGATGCGGGCGATCTCGACGAAGCCCGCCTTTGGCACCGCAAGCTCTTTCCGCTGTGTCGCGATATGTTGAGCCTGTCGACCAATCCGATTCCGATCAAGGCCGCCATGAAGATGCTCGGCCGCGACTCGGGCGAGTTGCGGATGCCGATGACCCCGTTGACCCCACACCACGAGGCAAGACTTCGCACGACGTTGACCAACTACGGGCTGCTCTAAGTAGGTCAGGCTGTGCCTGACGACGGAGCAGTAATGGGTTTTTCTCGCGTCAGGCACAGCCTGACCTATAAAGAGGACTCGTTCTACACACCATGTTCACCGTCCTACTGCTCTGCGAGTATGCCACGCTCAACGGGGGCGAGCAATCGATGCTTGCCACGCTCGACGGAGTTCGCGAGGCGGGAGTCACACCGAGTGTGCTCGGACCGCCCCGGGGACCGCTGGCCGATGCATTGCATGCCAAGAACATCGAACTGCTGCCATTTCCTTCGCACGACGCGACCGGAAAGCGGCTTTCTCAGCAGCAACATCGTGACGTGCTCGATCGAACATTGCGTGACCGTCGGCCCGACCTGTTGCACGCGAACAGCCTGGCGATGGGCCGATTGTCGGGGCCCGTGGCCCGGGCGTTGCGACTGCCGAGCATCGCCCATTTGCGCGACATCATCGGCATCAGTCGCCAGGCCACGGCCGACCTGAATTGCCACACGCGGTTGCTGGCCGTTTCCAACGCAACGCGAGCGTACCACGTTGCCCGAGGGCTTGCGGCCGAGAAGACACACGTGCTGCACAACGGCGTCGACCTAGCCCGATTCCGTCCGCGAAAACCGACCGGCTATCTCCACCGAGAACTCGGTCTGCCACCGGCTTCGCTGCTGATCGGAACGATCGGCCAGATCGGCCTTCGCAAGGGCCAAGAAGTGCTGGCCACGGCCGCCGCATCGTTGGCACGTCAGCTACCCAGTGCACATTATCTTTTCGTCGGCGAGCGACATTCGCAAAAGGAAGAATCTCGCCGGTTCGAGGCCGATCTACGCGCCGCCGCCTGCGGCCCATTGACCGGCAAGTTCCATTTCCTCGGATTCCGCCCGGATGTGGCGGACATTCTCAACGAGCTCGCATTGCTGGTCCATCCGGCCCGGCAGGAGCCGCTGGGCCGCGTGCTGCTCGAAGCGGCCGCAACGGGCGTGGCGGTCATCGCAACCGACGTTGGCGGAACGCAGGAGATCTTTCCCCCACAGTCCGAATCGGCCCGCCTCGTCGCGGCCGACGACGCCGAAGCGTTGGCCAACGCGATGATCGACCTATTACAGGACGAGCCCTCACGAAATGCCATGGCCAAGGCCGCCCGACGCCGGGCCGAAGAGGCCTTCGACATTCGCACAGCAGTCGCCGGCTTGGTCCGACACTATCGGGAAGCAACCGAGTAGGCCGGATCGTGATCCGGCGATATGAGGAAGGCCCCCAAAAGGGATTGATCATGCGCACAAGACCGACCCCAACGGGGTCCAACAACAGAGCCCAGGGTCGCGCCGCGCCCCCGGGGTAACCCTCGCGCGAAACCACAACAACCTCAAAGAGGGTGTACAAACAAGTGAAGCCATGT
>JAZFUB010000496.1:0-6079 GCA_036447015.1 Thermoguttaceae bacterium
CCGGGGGCGGGTCACTTCGCGTGGTCCGATCGCAATGCGGCGTACCTGGCCCTGTTCATCCGGAAGGCGGCCCAATCTCGCATCCCAGCAGATTGGCCGATCGACGCCCGCGAGCCGGTCGAACTGATGACCGTTGACCATCGCGACGGCTGGCTCAGTGATCTGAGCATCGAGTCGGGCGAAGTCAAGGCGGCTTCCTTTGAGGAGTATCCCGGCGATAAGACCAAGGCCGCATGGCACTTCGACCGGGAGATGGCCGAGGCCACGATCGACTATCATGCCGGACTGCACGGCAAGAAGGACCAGTTCATCAAGTGGGACGATCCCCATTGGGTCGACGCCGGTGCCCGGTTCTTCTTCACCCGACTCACCTGGTCGGGCGACGGGCAGACGCTCGAAGTCCATCCCGTCTACGCCGACACGTATCCCGGGCAATACAACGGTCGTGGTCCGATTTGGCCCTTGGCCGGCAAACCGGTCGGCCACTCGACCGCACCGATCCGCGTCCGAGAGATCAGCGGGCCGATGGTTGCGACGGGACCGAACACGCTACGGATTCAGTACGACAACTTGGCGCCCGCCACCGAGAGCTCGCGGATGACGTTCATGGCCTATAGCCGGGGAGACGCCCAATACCGCCATACGGAACACGTCGGCATGACGCCGCGCGGCTTCCGCGGTCTCGATCGTGGTAAGCCCCAGACGATCACCTTCGAACCGATCGGCCGTCTCACAGCCGACGGCGGCCCGATCGAACTCAAAGCGACGAGCGACTCGGAGTTGCCCATCGAGTACTACGTCGCCCACGGCCCGGCGACCATCGCCGATGGGAAGTTGAAACTGGCCGAGATCCCCGCCCGGGCGAAGTTCCCCATGACGGTCCAAGTCGTTGCCTATCAGTTCGGCAGCGGCATCGAACCTCTCGTGCAGACCGCCCAACCTGTGGTGCAGACGATCCACATCCACAAGCAATAGGAGAAGACGATGAAGATGAACGCGACCCGACACGCAGGGTGCGAGCAGAGCATCGTCCGCAACGTGAACGAAGGTTTCGGCGACGGCGGATACTTCGCGATCGGTTTCGGCGGCGTGGCGTGACCACCACGGACCGGGCCGCCATGAAATCGTACTACAACCGCTTCCTGCGCGAAGCCGACGAAACTTGCTTCGCCGTGGCAAAGTGATCACGAATCGAATGACACGGAGGACTGTTCAGTGAGAATGAAGACCCTCGGCTTGACGATACTGTTACTGGTCGGTATTGCCGATATGGCCCATGCCGACGCACTCGTGACGCGTTATCGTGACGTCTGAAAGTTCGTCGGCTACGATTGCAGCCCGGCAATCACCGTTTCGAGGAACAGACGAGCACGCCGGGCCAGAGCATCGATGCCCTCGGGTGTCTCGGGACGCGGCAATAACGGGGCGAAAATGTTCTCGCAGCAAAGCGGCATGGTCAAGCCGGTGAAGGCGACCGGATGCAACAGCCGGTAGTGGTCGATCTCGCCGAGGCCCGGGCCGCAGTCCTGGTCCTTCGGCCAGTTGCGATGGTCTTTGATGCAGAAACTCCGCACGACGTCGGCGCACTTGAGGATGTCGGGGATCGGGTCGACGTTGAGATAGTCCATCACGTTGCCGGCGTCGAAGTTGACCATGATGTTCGGATGGTTCACCTCGCGGGTAATCTTCGCGCACGCCTCACCGGTACCGGTCGATCCGCCGTGCTGTTTGACGACGATCATCACACCGTGATCGCGGGCGATCGGCCCGAGTATCCCCAATCGCTCGATCCACAGCTTGGCGTTGCCGCCCTCGGTGTGGCCGAAGGTGAGCACCTGGGGAATGCCGGCGGCCGCGGCCTGCTTGATGCGGCTGGTCAGCACCGTCAGGCCGTCGGGTGCCTCGGGATAGATGATCGAGAACATCATCAGCGGCCGCAGCCCCTCGTCGCGACATCGCTTGCCCAGTTCCTTGGCCTTTGCGGGCGGAGCGTCGCTGGGCATGACCGGCACGCGCTGGCCGCCCGGCGTTTCCGCATGGCGAGTTCCCCAGGCCACATACTCGTAGCCCGCCGCTTTGATCCCCGTCAGCGCCCGCTGCAGCGGAAACTGCCCGTACGCCAACGTCATGCAAGCGATTTGGAACCGGGTTGGTTCTCCCGGTTCGGCGGCCGCCGCCGACGTTGCCGGAAGAAGCCGATGCAGTGCCGTGCCGCATACCGCCGCGGCACCCATCTTCAGTAGTGATCGCCGATCGACGCTCGACGGGCGGGTGGATTCGATGCCGGCCATGGTTGACCTCCTCGAGAAAGGATCAGTGTTCGGGCCTTTCTCCCCATTGTTGCCGATCGGGGCGTCAGTTGGCAACCTTCCGGCCACGGAAAAAAACCGGAGATCTGCAAAGTACGTTTTGAGGAGTGGAAAAGGGGGACTGGCTCCGAGCCTGGATAGATGTCAAACCCGCCGACAATCCCTCTGGCTCGGTGCCTGTCCCCTTTTTCCACGCGAAGAAATGTAGGCCGGATCGCGATCCGGCATTTCCCTCACGAAACGACCACGCCGGATCACGATCCGGCCTACGGAAATTGACTTTGCAGTTCTCCTGCGCGGAAAAACGGGACAGTTGACTTCCATCGGGGGTTTGTGTAGGGTGTAGTCGCAAGAGGGGAAGGAGGTTTCGCCCATGAAAACCCAGTGTCGAACGAGCCCCATCGTGCTCGTGTGCCTGCTCACCGCTTCCGTCGCCGTCGCCGAGGGTCCGCAACAGGACGCCATCTCACCCGGTGAGAAGGTCATCGCGTTGTTCAACGGCAAGGACCTCACGGGACTGTATACCTGGCTGAAAGGGCCCGGCCGCGACAACGACCCGCAGGGGGTGTTCACCGTCCGCGACGGGATGATCCGTGTGTCGGGCCATGGGATGGGCTATGTCGCTACGGAGAAGGCGTACAAAGACTATCATCTGATCGTCGAGTACAAGTGGGGCAAGAAGACCGACGGGTCGGGATACGTCCGCAACGCCGGCGTGCTGATGCACGGCACCGGACCCGACGGCTCGCACCGAGGCGGAATCTGGATGGCCTCGCTCGAATGCCAACTCGCCCAGGGCTGCGAGGGCGACCTGATCGTGATCCGCGGCGAGGATGAAGAAGGAAAGACGATTCCCATCGATATTGCCTGCGAGACCACCGTCGCCGCCGACGGCAAGACGCGATGGACCAAGGGTGGCCGGAAGATCGAATACAGCGGACGCCAGTTCTGGTGGTCGAAACACGAGCCGTTTTTCGAAGAGAAGTTGGACACCCGCGGCAAGGACGACGTGGCCAGCCGCCTGGGTGAGTGGACCACCGTCGAGTGCATTTGCGACGGCGGCCGGGTGACGATCAAGATCAACGGCGTAACGGTCAACGAAGCACTCGACGTTTGGCCCGCCGGCGGCAAGATCCTCTTGCAGAACGAAGGCGCCGAGATCTACTACCGCCGCTTCGAGTTGCATCCGCTTCGGCGATAACCCGTATCTCTTTGTCAAATCCATAATCCATAAGAGACCACGACATGCCAAAGCAAACCGACCCACCGACGCCCGACCGTCCCTCTCGCCGCGATTTCCTGAAGGCTTCCGGTCTGGCAGCGTTGGCTGCCGGGGCTCTCGATCCCGCAAGGGACGTTGTCGCCGCCCCGCACGCCGCCGGCAGCGACCTGCTGCGGGTTGGGCTGATCGGTTGTGGCGGCCGCGGAACGGGGGCCGCCTCGCAGGCACTTCAGGCCGACAAGAACGTGAAACTGGTTGCCATGGCCGACGCGTTCGACGATCGCCTGCAAAGCAGCCTGACCAACCTGAAGAAGCAAGAAGATCTTACCGAGAAGATCGACGTCCCGCCCGAGCGGCAGTTCACCGGTTTCAACGCCTATCAGGAGTTGATCGACTGCGGTATCGACGTCGTCCTGCTGGCCACGCCGCCGCAGTTTCGCCCGTTGCACCTAAAGGCGGCCGTCGATGCGGACTTGCACATCTTCGCCGAGAAGCCCGTGGCCGTCGACGCGCCGGGAATCCGCAGCGTGCTGGCAACTTGCGAAGAAGCCAAGCGCAAGGGACTGTCGGTCGTCTCGGGGCTCTGCCTGCGGAGTTCCTACGGTTTTCGGGAGGTCGTCAAGCGGATTCACGACGGGGCGATCGGCCGGGTGACGACGCTGCAAGCGAACGACTACCGCGGCACGATCTGGCTCCGCCCTCGCCAGCCCGACTGGACCGACATGCACTGGCAGATGCGCAACTGGTATTACTTCACCTGGCTGTCGGGCGATTTCAACGTCGAACAACACGTACACTTCCTCGATACGTGTGCCTGGGCGATGAACGGCAAGTATCCGGTCCGCGCGATCGGGATGGGCGGCCGCCAGGTCCGTAGCGGTCCCGAGTATGGCAATATCTTCGATCATCACTCGGTCGTCTACGAGTACGAAGACGGCGCGAAACTTTTCAGCAACACCCGGCAGATGGGCGGATGCAAGAACGATATGTCGGCCCAGATCGTCGGCACCGAGGGTAGCGCGTCGTTGTACGAGCGGCGCGGCGGACTGACCGTCACGACCGGCGATGACACGTGGGTCTTCCGTGGCGAGAACAACAACATCTACCAGACCGAGCACGACGAGATGTTCGCCGGCATCCGCAGCGGCAAGCCGATCAACAACGGCCAATATATGGCCTACAGCACGCTGCTGGCGATCATGGGCCGCATGGCCACCTACACCGGACAAGAGGTCACCTGGGAGATGGCAATGAATTCTCAACAGGACCTCTCGCCCAAAAAATACGAATGGGGGCCGGCACCGAAGGTCGAGATCGCCGTGCCGGGAGTGACGAAGGTCGTTTGACGGTCTGTTGAAAGAGTGGAACTAAAGTCCTGGCCATTTGCGAAAAAGACTCCCGACCACTTAGATCCCCTTTTGCGTCCCGGTTTTTTGGTAAGGACAGCTACTCTTGGTGCTCGACGGGAGGAAGTCGACGAAGCCTCCGGTGAACAGCACATTCGCACCATCGGCGTGCAAACTCGATATTCCCAAGACGTCTTTGACGTTTACGCCGCGGGCTGCGTCCTGTAACGCCAAGTCCCTTGGCTCCATCCAATTGACCCCTGATCGAGCGACTTCGGCGACCCAGATTCTGGGATCGGTAACTGTTGCATTGCCTTTGAAAGGCATCGACCAAGCGGATCCCGGCCCAGTAACTGCCAAATAGCTCGTCGTTGAATCTGTGCGGGCGGTCGTCTTCTTCGGGCACACGAATATCTCCGGAATGTGATCCGCCAGTTTCCGGTTTCTTGGCCCGTCCCACGGTTCGCTGAAGTCATACAGGTTGAACAGTCTTTCTTCGCCTAGATAGGGCAGGATCAATACCCTCCAGCTATGCATCGGCTTACCCTCCTTGTCCGCGACAAAAGCCGGAGGATAGCGTCCGTGTGCGATACGATAATTCTCCAACGCCAAGCCGATGTCTTTGAGATTACACAGACAGTACCCCTTGCTTGTGGGCGGCCCAGAACCAATCGGTGGCCATATCAACGACATGGCGAGCACGGAAGCGACGAATAGACAGCACAGCAGAAACAACTTGGAAAACGCACAACGCAGCATGCGAACCGCGCGCCGACCGTTGCGACTATTTGCCGCGAATAAATGGTGGTGAATAGCCATCGCATTTCACTCCCGTTCATGCCAACCAGGATTAAAAGCCACCGGTCCACCAGGCTGCCCGTTCAACGGCCTCTTTCCAGTTATCGCTCGGACCACTGGCTGCGGGTATAGCATCTACGTTGACGGCTCCGTCTCCCTCCTCCGGCGGAGTGCTGTCGCGGCCGGCACCGATGATTTTGCGGAGAGAGCGGTGCCACCTCTCTAACTCATTCGCAAAATCGTCGGTGTTGCGTAGCAACAGGAGGATCCCCGCGCGTCAGAAGATCCATTCCAGTGGCGCGCCTACCGACTTGGCCTGCTGATAGTATCGGACCGAACTCCAACGCCACTCGCAGGCTTCTTGGACCAACTTTGCCCGAACCGGGTTCATGTGCATGTAGTCG
>JAZFUB010000497.1:0-8336 GCA_036447015.1 Thermoguttaceae bacterium
ATCCACAATGAGCGAGAAGACGGCGTCGTCGCTCAGTTGCCCGTACAGAATACTCACATCGTCCGTTGCGGCAACGACCAGATCCTTGTTGAAGGTGATGTCGCCGTTCTTCAACGACGACAGTAGCATGCCGGTGGTCAGTTCGACGGCGCCCTCGTTGCCCAGGTAGATACCCAGCGTGATACCCAGTTCACCGTCGGCCGTCATCTCCAGACTGCCCTCGCTGGTCAGGTCACCCAACGGGCCGAAGTCGAGGTTGAAGTCCAACGGCAGATCGACGGTGCCGAAGGTGTCGCTGAGCAACAGTTCGATCAGCAGCGACTCGCTCGGCTCGTCGTAGACGACCAGGTCGGGCACACCGAGGATGATATTCAACTTCTCGGCAAATTCCTGCGCGGTGCTGAACGTGGGCTGGTTGGCTTCGTCGACGAGCTTGGCCACGTCGTCGCCCGTATCGTCGGTGCCCATGTCGTCGTACATCAGCGTTTTATGGACCATATCGCCCAATGCCATCACCCCATCGAGCACGTCGCCCACCAGGGGCACGTCGATCGAGAACGCGTCGCTGCCCCCGAAGTCGGAAAGCCAACCGGTCACTTGCGCCAGCAGCCCCACCAGCGTGCCGGCGTCCATGTTGGTGAACTTGTCCATGTCGAACAGGTCGGCGGGCAGATCGACGCTAATGGTCGCGGGATCGGAGAGGTCCGACCAGTCGATTCCCAGCGTCGTATCGGGCCCTGGAGAAATCCCCAGGAAGGGCACGCTGATCGGCAGATCGATATCGGCCGAACCGGTAAACTCGAGGTTCGGGCTCCCCAGGGCGTCGAGCAACTCGCCGAGGTCGATGCGCCCGTCAGCGGCATGGGTGCCGGGGTCGTCCAGACTCAGCGAGAACGTCGGATTGGCGGTGGCCGAGCCGTCGACAATGCCGATGGACAGGAAACCGAAACGCGCACTGGCGTCGAGATCGGCTGCCGTCAGCGTCAAAGAGGCGCTAGCCGTCGGGTCCCTAAGGAACAACCACCGGCCCGGATCTCCCGGCGTGGCGATCAGGTCGCCCAAATCGATGCCCACGATGAGTTCCAACCCCAGGGCGGCCTCAATGCTCGCATCGGTCGAGAAACTCACGTCGGCCAGACCGTTCTCCAGGTCGAATCCCAAATCGAGCGCGTCCGTAACGGAAAAGGTCTCCTCGAGGTTCAGGGTCCAAGTAAGCTCCTTGCTCGGCGAATCGTAGGCGAGACCTAACTCGTCCGGATCGATGCCCAGTTCCCGGGAGAGACGGCGGAGCAAATCCTGAAGCGTGCCGAAGTTGGAGCTTCCGCTGACGGTGTTGGTTATCGGCTGAAGAATCTTGGTGTCGACCATTTGGATGACGTCGACGATCGCGTCCAGCGTATCCCCCACGAGCGGGACTTCCTGACCGTTGAAAGCGACGGAAAACTCTCGCAACGTCCCTAACTGGTCCAGTATCTGCTGCGGGCCCACACGAAGAAAATCGATCAAGTCCTGCGCCAACCCGGCACTTGCAGCGACGCCGACGGTCGTCGGGTCGTTGATATCCGCCCAAGTCAACGTGACTTCGGCACCGCCGAAGTCGATGCCGCCGGAACCCAAGTCAATGCCGCTGACCGTGGCGGACGCACGCAGCACGACATCGTCCTCGCCGGCGTCGCCCGTGATCGTGACGTCCAGGAAAGAAGCCATCGGTCCGTCCAAGTCGGAGAAACGCAGCTTGCCCCCGTCGGTCGCCTTGGTCAGGTTGACCGCAAACTGGACGTCTTCGGCGACGGTGAATTCCTCGACACCGACCTCCACTTCGAAGAAGCCGAAGTCGCCGCTGGCGCCGGCCGCTCCTTCGAGGGTGATATCTCGCACGACGAGTTCATTGCCGCCGCTCACATCGACGAAGAAGCCCTGGGCGTCGACGCCGAATTCGAAGTCCAGCACCACCAGGGCTCCGATCTCCATCAGCCCCGTCAGATCGACCGAGCCGCCGAGGAACTCGAAACCGGTTTGGAAATCGGCGGTGCCTTCCAGACGCTTTTCGATCTGCACGTCGAAGACCGGGAACCCGCCGACCATACTGTAGCTGACGTTGTCGGCGATTTCGTCGAGCCCTTCCAACGACGCTTCCAGGGCTTCCGGCGTGGCAATCAGGCTACCGATGTCGTCCAGACTGAAGCCACCGAAGCCGCTCTCGAACAACCGCTGAAAGCCGGGCGTGCCTTCTTGCGCGAGACCGCCTCCGGAGGGCGCCTCCGGGTCGGGGATGGCGCCGGGCAACGTCGTGGAAACCGGAGCGCCGGTGAGCGCCCGGGGAAGCGAATTGCCGATCACCGCGAGCTCGTCCTCGGCCCCCTCGGAACTCATCCGATTGAGCCAGACGAGGAACTCATCGATCCCATCGCCCAGGATATTCAGCGGGTCTGCTTCGGTGAGATTGTCGTCGAGGGTCTCGATGTTCGAATAGATGACCTTTTGTGTCTGCCCGGAGAGAAAATCCCGAATCGTGATGGTCGTGTTCGGACCGTCGGTTTCCACCGTCCTGTCCGTGTAACGGTCGCCGTCGAGTCGGAGCGTGTCGCTATCGTCGCCGCCGTCGATCACGATGCCCTCGGGAACGTAGATCGCGCCCTGCGTGCTGTCGACGACCAGCGTATCCGTGCCGCCGAGTCCGTTGATCTCGATCCGCTGGACGCTTGAGATCGGGACGCTGAAGACGGGTGCGATACTGTTGACGTAGACGTCCAAGAGCGAGGCGTTGGCCTCGCTGCGGACGACGCGCAGCACGTCGTTGGCGCTGGTGCCGTCGATCTGTAGCACACTCTCGTCGTCCAACATCGCGCCCGCGTCGCCGGCGATGGTAAACACGCCGCGCCCCAGCAGACCGGCCAGCAGCACGTCGTCGGAGCCAGTGCGATCGACAAACTCCAAATCGCGGGCCAAGGCGTTGGGCAAACCGCGTCCGAACTCCGTCCAAACCGCATCGGGTACCGGGTCGAGCGTGCGAAACACGCCCTGTTCACTGCCGACGAGCAGGACCTTGGTGCCGCTTTCCGCCCGCACGATCTCCAAGGTCTGCAGGTTCGAGGTCACCAGCTTGGTGGAGATCACCGCCCAGTTCGCGCCGCCGTCGGTGGTCCGGAAGACGCTCGCACTGTCCACGGCGTAGGCCGTTCGCCAGTCGTCGGGATCGAAGATGACGGCGGTGATCTTCCCGGCTCCGGCGATCGTGTGCGGGGTGAACGTATTGTCCATGACGTCGTTGGTGCGCACGAAGACTCGGTTGTAGCGAGCGACCATCGTGACTCCCCGGTTGGGAGCCGTGACGGTCACGTCGGCCACGGCGGCGGCGGCAGTCAGACTGGCTGGGGCAGTCAATGTCAGCACGGTCGCCGTGACCGTGTCGATGGTGTAGGTGCCGTTGTTGGCGCCTGCGCCGCCGATCGTGATCTCATGCCCGGCTCGGAAGCCTTCGTCCTGCCAACTGCCGGCGGCGCGCGTGATGGTATCCGGGTTGGCGTCGGCGAAATCCAAGTTGGGATTGCCCGACATGCGGTTCATGCCGCCGTAAGCGATGGCGCTAAGCTTGGCAGAGCCCGGCTTGGGTTGGACCTCGGAAATGACCTCCAGTTGGTTGGAACTCTCGTAGAGCGAGTTCAAGCCGATCATCATGTACGTGTTGTCGATCGCGTTGACCACCATCGGGATGGTGGTAAAGCCGGCCCCTTGGTCGGTAGCCGTCAGGCCGGACAGCACGCGAGCAGCGGAGCTGCTTCGTAAACCGACCTGCTGGTCGAAGGCCTTGAAGAAATTGCCGTCGGCGTCGTTCGGCTTGCGCATCGGCCCGCCCGTGCTATTCGTCCAGACGCCGTCCACGAGAGTGGGCATGGGCGTAATATCAGCGCCGGTCTCGTCAAATTCGTGGCGGACGAAATTCTTCCACGTGTTGCCCATCGTGAAACGGATCACCCGGTCGGGCGCCGCCACGATGACCGCCTGGGTGTTGCCGTCGCCCATCAAGGTCCGCGCGGAACCGCCGCCCGAGTAGCTGACTGGTGTCTGTTGCCAGACGAATCGAGTATCCGCGTCGTCCGGCACTCCGTCGCCGTTGCCGTCCAGCGGGTCTGGCAGGCCGGTGGGCTGAATCGCGCTGCCGACGTCCTGGTTGCCCACTGAGATCACGTTGTTGATCGGGTCGTAGGAGAGCGATCGCACTTCGGTCGTGCGAAGCGTTCCGATCATGGATTGCCATGTCTGGCCACCGCTGCCGGTGTTTTGCAAGCGGTAGATACCGCCGTCGTTGCCGTCGAGAAGGTTGCCTTGCTTGTCGAAGATCAATTCGCGCGAGTCGGCATGGGGCGCCGTGCCGCTGGCGTTGGTGCCTACCACCGGCGTCCAGGAACCGCCGCCGGGAGCAAAAGTGCCCTGGAAGATTCGGGCCACCCAACCCGTGGCACCGGAAGCATTGGGATTGGCGACGCTCGGTGTTTTCCCATCCACTCGCTTCGTTTGCCGGTCGCCGCTGGCATAGACGACGTTCGCGTCGGTGGGCGAGGCCGCCAGGGCGAAGTTCTTCATGGCCTGGCCGCCGGGATTGACGCCGCCTTCGGCATCGCCCAAGAACGCCATCTTGGTCCAGGTGGTACCGTGGTCCGCCGAGCGGTACACGCCCGTCACCTGGTCGCGACTACCGCGCACAATCCGCCCCGAAGCGTGCGTGTTGGTCAGATTGCCGGTAAGCGTCAACACGTTGCCGGCCTTGGTCTGGACGGTTACGGTTTCCCAATCGGCCGAGGCGAACCCTCCGCCACCCGAAACATCGACGTTGGCAATACGCAATCGCTGTCCCACGGAGAAGATGTCCGGGCGATCGACGGTCAGCGTGTTCGTACCGGAATTCGACTGCGCGGCGAGTGTAGCCCGGTTGTGTAGGATTGCCGCGTAGATCGGCCGGTTGCTGGTCCCCGAGTCGGCCGTGCCGGAGACGCTCAGCACGATTCGCAGCGTGTCGGCCACCCCGGGCAGGTTCCCGGTGGCGTTAGTCCAGATGGCCCCGCCGTCGATGGTGCGGTACACGCCCTGGCCGACGACGCCCGCATAAAAGGTGTCGGCATTGCCGGGATCGGCGACCAGATCGCTGACCGGTCCGTCCGGCAGGCCGCTGAGCCCGAGTTCGGAGAGGTTTGACCAGTCTGCGCCGCCGTCCGTGGAGCGCAAGACGCCGCCTTCCCGACGCACGTCCGTAACGATAGTGCCGTCACGGTTCCAACGGGCGGAGCCGTTGGCCCGACGTGTGATCACTTGCTTGTCCAACGCGGCCGCCAGAACCGTATTGGCCGAGACCGGGGCAACGGCCGTCAGCGGGAGTCCCGCCATATCGTTCGCACCGACCAAAGCCCACCTTGCACCGCCGTTGACCGATTTATAAACGCCGATGTTCGAACCGCCGTCGCCCGAGTTGCTGAACTTGCCCGTGCCCGCATAGACCACCAACTTGTTCAAAGGTGTGCTGACGCTGAGTGCCGCACCGTCGGCGTCGAAGTTGCTGATTGCCACGTCTCCGATGGCCAGCGAGGGGAACTGGTCGGTCATCGGCGTCCAAGTGACTCCGCGATCGATCGTGCGCCAGACGCCGCCGGCGGCCGTACCGATGAAAAGGACGTCGTCCTGGAACGGGTGCTGCGCAATCGCTTGAACGGCTCCGGCCACGGGCAGATCCGTGATGCCTTGCACCTGGCCGTTCTGAATGGTGCCGGGTCCCTGCTCCAGCCACGCGGGGATGCCCGTCTCATAGATCGTGCCGTCCTGGCCGATGAAGTTCTCCACGTTGCGCACCAGCACATAGTTGCCCAGGTCGTCGGTCAGGGCTGCCGAGCCGTCGGAGTACTTCAGCACGGTCATACCGAAGATCCGTCCGGAAACGTCGACCGTATCGGTACCCGCGCCGCCGTCGATGATAATGATCGAGGTTTCGATGTTGCTGAAGAGGTCTTCCAACTCGTAGACGATCGTGTCGTCGAGGTCGCCGGCGTCGATGGTCAAGGAGCGGGAGGGCTGCGCATAGTTGTGCGTTTCGAAGGTGGCCAGATCGGCTTCCACCCGGATGTTGTCGCTCGGCCCGTCGAGGATGGTGATCGTGTCGCCATGACCCGCCGGCGCGGTCAGCACGCGGTTGACCGCGTCGGAATTATCGCCGATCGGTTCCAGCCCCGCATAGCGAATGACGTTGTCGTCCAGTTGGATGACGCCCGAGTCGGGTCCGGTCGCCTGATAGGTCACGTTGGTGTAACTGCCGCCCTCAATGGACAGCGTGTCGTAGCCGGCCGGGCCGCCATGCAGGCTGCCGCTCAGGCTGCCGCCGGGCAGCAGCACGAAGGTATCCTCGTTATCCGTGCCGCCGACGAGATATTCGACTCCCGTGAACGCAAAGGCTCCATCTGGGCCGACATGGCCCGCATCTTCGCCGATGATGCTCCAAAGCGTGTTGACGTCGGGTCCTCGCAGGGTATCGTCGCCCTGATCGCCCTCGAACCGAATTCCGGCAGGGAGGATCTCCTGAAGACTCGAAGTATCCAGATCGATCGTCAGCGAATCGTCGAAGCGCGATCCCTCGATCACCACGGTGTCGGTGATTTGGCTCAACGGCATGGAATGAATCTGCCCGCCACCGGCCGTGTCGAGCAATTCCAGCATGGGCACTTCGCCCTGGCTGTCCAAGCGGAGCGTCAGGTCCAACGGCGATTGGGCCGTTTGCGCCGTGTAGAAAGGCGCGACCGACAAGAGACAGCGCTGTTCGAGCGGCTCGAACCTCAGATGCCTACGCCGGCCGTCGCGGTTGCCGGTCCGCCGCGAAAACGAAGACTTCCGGTTGAGGCTTGTGCGCGATCTTCGCGCGCCCTCTTTTCGTGCCTGTGACATGAGAATGACACTTTCGTTCTTGAGGAACCGGGCCGATGCCGACCTCCCGGACAGAGATCAGCCAATATGCCTATGCTGAGAAGAAATCGATGCATGTGATATGACGCAACTCGCTTGTTTCCGCTCACAAGCTGGTGTGGCCATCCCCTTGGCTCGCAGAATCGGTAGAAATCGCCTAGAATGACATTCTTCCATGATAATCTGTAACAATCATGCCAGTCAAGAACCAAGCAGATCCTTTTGCAAAGCAGGACTGCACAGCGAGTGCGTTTGGCGGGCCGGTTTGCCGCCGGGAGAGCCAACCGAGTGCCGGCAATGACACGGCCGGCGATGCGGCCCATCGGACGGCAACGGCGCACCAAGCCGTAAGTCCCTATTGTCAAGGCTGTTGCGCCGACCCGAGAAGCCAACCTGCTGCATGCCGGCGTGGTCGAACGATTTCTCGCCTGGATTGCTGAAAGAGGCAAAAATGGGTTCATCCGGGATTTACGTACCTGAAAGGCACATGCCAGGAGTACCGGTGCCTCTTCTCTGTTGCCGGACGGCCGTAACTCCAAGAAAGCAAAGGGCTTCGGCGCATCGATAAACAGAGAAGAGGCACCGGTACTCCCCCTGGGGACAACGCGAAGCACGCTTCCGCCGGATGAACCGTTTTTCCCGTCGCATCGTCGGTTGGAATTTGCAGGATCCTATGCGGGAAACCCTGGTAATTACGGCCTTGCGGGCCGCGATTCGAGCACGCCACCCCAAGCCCGGTTTGATTCACCACACCGATGCGGCGTCCACTGCGGCGAATCGATGGAGTTGGTGAAAACTTCAGCCGCCAAAAACGGAGTACCGGAGGACGTTGCCTCACCCACGAAACCTAAGAACTCGTACAGGAATAACTTCCCGATTCAGTTCTTGGGTGTTGGCTTTGAGCACTGAGCTTTGAGCTTTGAGCCATGGGCTTTCCCACTGCTCATAGCTCAAAGCTCACTGCTCATAGCCAAATAGGGAAGTAATTCCTGTACGAGTTCTAAGCACTCGAAGTGTCCGTCAAACTGGCCCCATCTCATAGTCCTTTGATGTCACTTTCGCCAGCCTGTCGCCAGCAGTTTGTCCACTGCTGCTTCGACGTTCTTGTCGTCTCTTGCCGACTCTTTCTTTGAATTCATCTGTTCGTACTCGGCCAGCCAATCCAACGTAGCGGATGTTGCTTCCGGATCCGTCGCCTCCTGCTCAGCCAACTGTTTGATCGCAGCATCGACTGCCGGAGTCGTGATAAGCCGCAGCATCGTCAGCGGATTCGTCTGATTTTCCCGCGCGATGATCTGGTCCGTCCCGTTGACCAGCCCGTCACGATTATAGTCGTATGGGTCGTCGATCAGCGCCCGATCCACTGCGCCATGCTGGAAGTTACGCGTCACGAT
>JAZFUB010000498.1:0-4027 GCA_036447015.1 Thermoguttaceae bacterium
ACCGACCAGCGAGGCAAACCGATTCCGCTGCCGGCCGTTTCCTACGACCTGACCTCGACGCGGCAGGTCACTTTGCAGAAGGGCAAGGCGAAACCGTTCGAGTCGATCTTGTTCGTCCCCGACGTCGAGCATCAGACGCGCGTGAGCTACGGAATCCGTTCGAGCAGTGGCGGAGGCCTCGTTCGGGATGCGTTCCTCTCGCCGATGCCGTCGTATCAGTATCACTTCGTCGTGTTGTCGCGGGCGCCCGAGCGCTATAGCTATCTGCAGGGACTGGCCACGATCCGACCGCCCACGGACGACTTCATTCAGACGATCGAGCCGTACTATCGCCTTTGCTTGATGCAGGCCGATCGGGCCGACCGGCGGTTGGCACTGCCGTCGCATCCGCTGTTGTGGACCGGCATCGCCTACGTCTTGTGGGACGACGCGGCGCCGTTTGCGTTGAATCTCGACCAGCAGGTTGCCTTGCTCGATTGGCTGCATTGGGGCGGACAGTTGATCCTCAGCGGCCCCGAAACGCTCGACACGCTGCGCGATAGTTTCCTGGCGCCCTATCTCCCGGCAACGGCCGGCGATGCCCGGGAACTCACGGCGGAGGATTTCGAGCCGCTGTTGGCGTGGTCCAACGCCGGGAAGCCCGGTTCGTCGTCGGTGCCGCCGCTGGAGCCGATTCGACCTCTGCAAGGAGTGACGCTGAAGACACACTCCGATGCCTGGTTCGCCGCCGAAAGCGGTGAATTGATTGCGGAGCGTCGCGTGGGAAGCGGCCGGGTCGTGGTCACGGCCTTCCGACTCGGCAATCTCAAATCGACGTCCTGGCTCGGGGTGGACGAACTGTACAATGCGTTTCTGCTCAGACGCCCCGCACGCCGGTTCGAGCGGACGACCGCTCGACCGTATACCAACGCGACGACACCGCCCGGGCCGCCCGGCATGGTCTCGAATCCATCGGGCCCAATACCGGGCAACCCGGGTAACGCAGCCTGGCCGCCGGCCCTGAACGCTGAGCAAGAAGAGTCGCTCGTGCATGTCACTTGGGCCGATCCGCTGAAGCAACGGCTCGATGCCCAGTACGTGACGAAGCTGCGTTACTTCACGCGAGACGCGGGCACGAAGATCGCCTCCCGAGTGGTCGGCGGTGCTCTATACAAAGGGTACGGACCGGTCTCAATGCCCGAGGAGGATCCCCGGGCCATTTTTGGTGACCGCAAGAGCATGGGTCCCGGGCTGGCGGCATGGAACGACTTCAACCCGGTTTCCAATGCGGCCCGCGGCACGTTGCGAGAGGCGGCCCAGATCGAAATCCCCGACCGGATGTTCGTGCTCTGGATGGTCGGCGGCTACTTGGTGATTCTCGTACCGATCAACTGGATCGTCTTTCGATCGATCGGTCGCGTAGAGTGGGCCTGGGTCGCGGCACCGTTGATCGCGGTGGCCGGAACGGTCGCGGTGATTCGCATGGCCCAGCTCGACATCGGGTTCGTCCGATCGCGGACGGAAGTGTCGGTCATCGAGATTCAAGGCAATTATCCGCGTGCCCACGTGACGCGCTATATCGCGCTCTATACGTCGCTGGGAACTTCGTACGACTTCCAGTTCGAGGATCCCGGCGCGCTGGTGCAACCGTTTCCAAGCGTCAATCACCCCAACAAGTTCAAGCCCGACGACCGACGCACGGTCCTCTATCGGCAGGGAAAGGGGGTCGGTTTGCTGAACGTCTTCGTCCGCTCGAACAACACGGGCTTCATGCACAGCGAAGAGATGCTCGACCTGGGCGGAGGGATCGAGCTTTCGGAGGCGGCCGGTGGCCGATGGCAGGTCGTCAATCGAACCGGCATGACCTTGCACGATGCCCGTGTGTTTCGAGACGACCCGACAAACGGACCGGAGGTCGCCGAACTGGACACGTTCGAGCCGGAGGAGAAACGGTTGCTGCGGTTCGTTGGCCGATCGGACTTGCCGGCCTCCAATACGCCGGCCTCTTCGGCTGCCCTGACCGAGGAGCTTGCTGCCGAGGAGAATCGGCTGAAGTTGGACAAGCTCGTGGAGTTGGCCGAAAGGATCGTCAAACCGGGTGCCGGCGAGTACTGTCTGTTGGCCAACGTCC
The DNA here is from genome assembly GCA_036447015.1 of Thermoguttaceae bacterium. Lineage (GTDB taxonomy): Bacteria > Planctomycetota > Planctomycetia > Pirellulales > Thermoguttaceae > JAZFUB01. The sequence goes on from JAZFUB010000498.1 coordinate 2,111, forward strand.
GGCACAAGATCCCCGGGCTTTCGATCGATCCGCCCGCCAAGCAGTTCCCGACCGTCTCGCTGGTGGTCGCCCACTTGAGTCTCGGGCAAGAGGCGGATCCTCCTGAACCAGATAAGAACGTGAGACCCCCGCGTAGAAAAACCGAAGATGAAGAGACCACAGAACAAGCGACCCGGTCGACGAATGCGGTCGATCGAACCGCTCGAATGACAGGCCTTCCATGATTGAACTGATCAACTTCACGAAACGCTACGGCAATCTGTTGGCGGTCGACGATCTGAACTTGAAGATCGAGGCCGGCGAGATGTTCGGATTCATCTGCCCCAATGGAGCCGGCAAGAGCACGACGATTCGCTTCCTCACCACGCTGTTGAAAGCAACCGGAGGCGACGGGATCGTCAACGGCCATCGCGTCAGCCGAGAGCCGCTGGCCGTGCGACGTAGCATCGGCTATATGCCCGACAGTTTCGGGGTTTATGACGGCATGAAGGTTTGGGAGTTTTTGGACTTCTTCGCCGTGGCCTTCCAGGTCCCCAAAAGCCGTCGCAAGCAGGTCATCGGCGACGTCTTGGATCTGCTGGACCTGACCGGCAAACGGGACACCTTCGTCAACAGCCTATCGCGAGGCATGAAGCAGCGGCTCTGCCTGGCGAAGACCCTGGTTCACGACCCGCCCGTGCTCGTGCTCGACGAACCGGCCAGCGGCCTGGACCCTCGCGCTCGCATCGAGGTGAAGGCGCTGTTGAAGGAACTTCGGCGGATGGGGAAGACGATCCTCATCTCGAGCCACATCCTCACCGAGTTGGCCGACTGCTGCACGTCGATCGGCATCATCGAGCGAGGAAAACTCTTGATGCACGGTCCGATCGACGAAGTCCATCGCCGCATCCGGCGCAATCGGATCGTCGAAATCCGGTTCCTCACGAACACCGAAGCCGGTGTATCGATCATCCGCAGCCTGCCCGAGACGCGCGACGTACAGGTCGACGGCGATCGCGTGACCGTCGAGCTGGCCGCCGAAGACGAGCAAGTGGCCATGCTAATGGAAAACCTCATCGCCGCCGGCGTCCGCATGCATTCCTTCGCCGAGAAGGAGCCGACGCTGGAAGACGTCTTCATGCTGGTGACCAAGGGAGCGGTTGCGTGACAGATTCTACTCGAACTGCAAATGCGGGAGCCCGAAAATGGGGACTGGCTCCGTCGACGGTGGATATTGCAGCGGTGGTTCGTATTGCCGACGGTGCCTGTCCCCTTTTTCGGGCGGCGACACTGGGGCACCGTGGAAAAAGGGGACAGGCACCGAGCCGGAAGCGTTTCTCGCGGGTTTGGCATCGATTGTGGCTCGGAGCCAGTCCCCATTTTCCACTCACAATACACCCTGCCGAAACAACCAGGAAACACTTATGCAAATGATGAAGGCGCTGGTCAAATCAAAGGCCGAGCCGGGCCTTTGGCTCGAAGAGGTCCCGTTGCCGGAGATCGGCATCAACGACGTGTTGATCGAAGTCCTGCGAACCGGGATCTGCGGCACCGATATCCATATCTACAACTGGGACGCCTGGGCACAGAAGACCGTGCCCGTGCCGCTGGTCGTCGGCCACGAGTTCGTCGGACGGATCGTCGAGGTCGGCAGCAACGTCATGGATTTCCGCGTCGACGACGTCGTCAGCGGCGAAGGCCACGTGGTCTGTGGGCGGTGCCGCAATTGCATGGCCGGCCGACGCCACCTCTGCATGGAAACCTCCGGAATCGGTGTGAACCGCCCCGGGGCCTACGCCGAGTATCTCTCGTTGCCGATGACCAACGTCTGGCATCACGAGAACGGCATCCCCCGCGATGCCCAGGCGATCTTCGATCCATTGGGCAACGCCGTGCACACAGCCCTGATGTTCCCCGTCTTGGGCGAAGACGTGCTGA
>JAZFUB010000499.1:0-3488 GCA_036447015.1 Thermoguttaceae bacterium
ACTTCCGACAGCGCCAAGAGCTCTACCCGCCCGTGCCGTTCGATCCGGCGAAAGGCCAGTCCGACAGCCTGTTTTCGGATGTGTACGATTTCAACGGCGACGGTTGGGACGATGTGCTCGTTCGTGGTCGAGTTCACCTCCATCCGGCGCGGTGGTACGAAAACCCGCAAGGTGAAAGGCGGCACTGGAAGCGGCACGTCGTTTTTCCAAAGATTCAAGGCGAGAATCCGCCCTTCGTCGATGTCACCGGGGACGGACGTCCCGAGATCGTGACTCACTGGGAAGGATTCTGGGGGTACGTGGCGCCGGACTGGAGCCGGCCGCACGAGCCGTGGACGTTCGTTCCCTTGGGCGCCGAAGGCGACTGGCCCCAGTTCCATCACGGACAGGGCGTTGGTGATATCACGGGGGATGGGCTGCCCGAGATCGTGATCAACGAAGGTTGGCTTACTCGGGATGAGTCACCGACCGCGGAAGGCGACTCTGCCTGGCACTTCCAGCCGTACCGTTTTTCGAAGGAGGGAGGCGGGGCCCAAATGCTGATCTACGATGTGGACGGCGACGGCGACAACGACGTCGTTACGGCGTTGGACGCTCACGGATGGGGACTCGCCTGGTTCGAAAATGTTCGGGACAAGAGGGCCCCGGCACCCTCATTCATACAGCACACGTTCATGGGTTCGCGGGAGGAAGAGTCGAAATACGGTGTCGCCTTTTCTCAACCACACGCCCTGGGGGCCGGCGACGTCGACGGTGACGGCCTGACCGACGTCGTTGTCGGCAAGCGGCGCTGGGCCCATGGGCCCAGCGGCGATATCGAGCCGAACGCACCGGCAGTCGTCTATTGGTTCCGTTTAGAGCGAACGGCCCAGGGCGTCCGCTTCCGACCTCATCCGATCGACGACAACAGCGGCGTCGGGCTGCAGATCGCGGCCACCGACGTCAACGCCGACGGGCGTATAGATGTCCTTACTGCGTCAAAACTCGGCACTTTCCTGTTTCTCGCAAAGCCGCGTCGCACCCCGGCCGACCAGTAGCTGGACGCGCAGGCGGCGCCGTGTGCCTGGACAAATCACAAACCAACCTCAGCGGAGACAAAGAGAATGATATTCAGAACTTGCCTCATCGCAGTGGCCGTGTACATTAGCGCGATTGCTCCGGGAGAATCGAACGCCTTGTCGCGAGAAATACACGTCTCGCAAACCGGAAGCGATTCGGGTTCCGGCAGTCGGGATCGTCCGTATCTTACCATCAACCGGGCCGCATCCGTCGCCCAGCCCGGCGACATCGTGACCGTTCACGGCGGAACGTATCGCGAGTGCGTGAAACCGCCCCGAGGCGGCACCGCTGAAGACCGTCGCATTATCTACCGCGGGGCACCGGGAGAGATTGTTTTTATCAAAGGTTCCCAGCGCATCACCTCCTGGACACGCCAAGAAGGCGGCGTCTGGAAAGCCGAACTGCCGAACTCGCTGTTCGGCGACTACAACCCCTACGCCCTGCAAGTCTCCGGGGGCTGGCTGAACTACGGCCAGTGGCATCATCGTGGGGACGTCTATCTCAACGGCGAGGCATTTTACGAAAAAGAGACGGCCAAAGAGGTCGACGAGGCTCAGCAGAGCTGGCATTGCCGGGTGGACGGCGACGTGACGATCATCCGGGCGAACTTCGCCGGGGCCGATCCGAACACCGAGCTGGCCGAGATCAACGTTCGCGAGAGTCTCTTCATGCCTGAGGTGACCGGCCTGAAATACGTGACCGTCGACGGGTTTCGCTTCATGCACGCGGCGGCCAATTGGGCGCCGCCCGTGTTGGAGTTGCAGACGGGCGCCGTCGGGCCGCGCATGGGGAAACATTGGATCATCGAGAATTGCGAGATCACGAACGCCCGCTGCGTGGGCATCATTCTGGGACATGCGCCGGGCGTCGACTACAGCGATATCGACGCCTACGGGGACCACATCGTCCGAAACAACGTCATCCGGCGCTGCGGACAGGCGGGCATTGCCGGTCAAAAGGGGGCCACTCGCTCCGTGATCTCCGGCAACCTTATCGAAGACACCAACTACCGCAAGGAGTTCGGCGGTTGGGAAACGGCGGCGATCAAGTTTCACAACAGCGTCGACACCGTCATCAGCGGCAACCTGATCCGCGGCGTGTTTCACCAACAGCAGGGTGCGTTCGGGATCTGGATCGATTTCGGCAACCAAGGCATCCGGATCACCCGCAATATCATCTACAACACCCAAGCCGCCACCCTCTTCCTGGAGATGAACCACGGCCCCACGGTCGTCGACAACAACCTGCTGATCGGCGACGCCACGCGGAGCAATTCCGAAGCGACCGTCTTCGCGCACAACCTGTTCGTCGATTGTCCTTACGAGTACAGTCCCGACGTCAACCGTCAGTCCTCGTATTTCGAGCCGCATACGACGAAATCGGCCGGTCGCAAAACGGGCACCGCCCAGGATAGCAAGTGGCTGAACAATATCTTCGTTCGGCGCGGGCTCGACCGCGTGAAAACGGCTGAAGGCTATGAATCGGATTACAATGTCTTCTTGGAAGGGGCGAAGCCGAGTTCCTTCGGCGACGACAACAGCCTGGTCGTCGCCGATGCCGTGGAACTTGCCATCGAAGATCATCCTCTGGGAGCCACGATCACGTTCTCGATCGGCGACGCGCCGCTGCGTGTCAACGGGCCACGGGTCAACGCGGAACTGGTCGGCGTGTTTCCGACCGTCGGGCAGACGATCGAGGATCGCGACGGCAATCCGATCGAGATCAATGCCGACATCAATGGCAAGACGTTCTCGCGCCCAAACCCGGGTCCGCTCGCGAACCTTCAACAGGGGAAGAACGCGATCACCTGGTCGATGAGGAAACAGCAATGAAAGCAACACTCACTCGACGTTCCGCTCTGCTGTTTCTCCCGATCGTGCTGGCAACTGCCGCCTGCTTTGCCGACGAGACCGACTGGAAACTCCAACCGCTGAAATACAATCACCCGGGCCTGGCCGTCGACCTGGGCGTCGGGCTGTGGGCATGGCCGATGCCGATGGATTACGACGGCGACGGTGACATGGATCTGTTGGTTTCGTGTCCCGACAAGCCGTCCGGCGGTGTCTATTTCTTCGAGAATCCGACCCAGGATCTCAAGGTGAAGATGCCCGTGTTCAAGCCGGGTGTGCGCCTGGGACCCACGGGATCCAACATGCAGGTCAGCTATGTCAACGGCAAGCCGCGGATTCTCCAGGAGACGGACGAGTTTCCGAATTTCCTCTCCGGCGACTTCCAGACCAAAGAGAGAATCTACGCCAACGGCCGTTTCCATCCCGGCCAAACGCGTGCCCGGATGTGGCGATATTGCGATTACGACGGTGACGGCGATCACGACCTGATCGTCGGCATCGGCGATTGGACCGATTACGGTTGGGATCACGCGTACGACAATCACGGACGCTGGCGCAATGGGCCGCTGCACGGTTACG
>JAZFUB010000500.1:0-11444 GCA_036447015.1 Thermoguttaceae bacterium
CGCGGGCGGCGTCGTGGGCGGCGTCGGCGTCGCGGGCGGCGTCGCGGGCGTCGCGGGCGGCGTGGGCGGCGTCGCGGGCGCCGTAGTCAGCGGCGTAGTCAGCGGCGTGGTCGGCGGCGGCGTCGACGGCGTCGGCGGCGACGACGGCGGCGCGGACGCTCGGACGGCCTTGGGCGAACGCTTCGGCGATCACGATGGCCTGCTCAATGGCGTCGATGTGTTTCTGGGAGTCCGACCAGTATAACGGTTGCACCCGCCGCGCGCACCTTGCAGCGTACGCCACCATTGCGCGATGCGAAAGTTCTTTAAGATCGTCTTCACTGGGAAGATGGCGTGCGGCGATTTGCGCGTCCGCCTCTTCGGGCATCTCCCGCCGCGCAAACCACTCCGGTTCGCCCTCCGGCCACAACGGGCCCAATGCGGCGAAGTCGATCGGATCGCCCAAGGTCGGAGATGGTTCGGTCGTGAGTCCGATGAGCCGTTGATAATCGGAAATAGCGGCGACGACGGCGGCGGCGCGGGCGGCGGCGGCGGCGTCGGAGGCGTAGGCGGCGTGGGCGTCGGCGGCGTGGGCGTAGGCGGCGTGGGCGGCGGCGGCGTGGGCGGCGGCGGCGTGGGCGTCGTCGTGGGCGGCGGCGGCATGGGCGGCGCGGGCGGCGCGGGCGGCGGCGGCGCGGGTGGCGGCGCGAGTGGCGGCGCGAGTGGCGACGTGGGCAGCGGCGCGGACGACGTGGGCGGCGACGTCGGCGTTGGCGGCGACGGCGCGGGCGGTGGCGTACGGGCCGCCTTGGGCGAACGCTTCGGCGCTCGCGATGGCCTGCTCAATGGCGTCGATGTGTTTCTGGGAGTCCGACCGGTATAACGGCTGCACCCGGCGAGCACACCTTGCCGCGTACGCCACCATCGCGCGGTGCGAAAGCTTTTTCAGATCGGCTCTACTGGGAAATTCGTCACGCGAAGCCATAAGATGCCCCCTGGCGGTTTCCCGGATTCTCTCACATTGGGGCCGAAAAGTCAAGTCTCGACGCTTCGTACTACAACGCTGGGTTGGCCGTCGGGGGGCATCGTAACCAACGCGAAAGCGTGGAACTTCCGGTTCCCTGCGCCATCGTCGTTTAGCGGCCGGGCTGGCCCGGCGCTTTTCGAATCGTTCTCATCGCCCAAAACGCGCCGGGCACGCCCGGCCGCTAAACATGGATATCGACGCGGCGATGTGGGCCGTAGGGTGCGTCTGGACGCACCATCTTGAAATCAGGAGTTGGATGGTGGTTCTTGGTGCGTCGGGACGCACCCTACATCCCGCTTACTCGATGTCGACGACCTCGATCTTCAGCCGGCCGGTGACTTGCACCACGGGCAGGAAGCTGCTGTAGGCGGACGCTCCTTTGAGGTTCGTGTGGGCCAGTTTCAGATGGGCTGCCCCGATGCCGCCCTGGGCCAGGGTCGCGTCCAACGGGATCCAACGCCCGTCGATGTAGACCTCGCTCCACATGTGATAGCCGAACGCCGCGTTGCCCTGCATGTAGACCAGCCCAATGGCAACCCGAGCGGGGATCCCCTTTGCCCGGGCCAACGCCGTCAGCAGCACGGCATGTTCGGTGCAGTCGCCTTCCGGGTTCTCGGCCACTTCGGCCGCCGTGGCGAAGGCCTGTGAAAAGCCCTTGTTCGTGATCCGCTTCGACACGAAACGTTCCAGCGTCAGGGCAATCTGCCACGGTTCGGTCTCGTCGCCTGTCGCCTCGACGGCCATGGCCGTGATTCTTGCGTCGTCGCTTTGGATCAGGTTGTTCGGCTGCCGGTCGTCGTCGGTCGGCGGGTCGTCGGTTGCCGCAGGATTTCCATGGGAGTTGCCCGGCCGAATCGCGTAGACCGTTATTTCGGCCGTGTGCGGGTCGATCGACTTGACCCGTTGCGAGACGCCCGAGACGAACACGGCGGCCGGGTCGCCGCCGTCGAGATGGACCCGATAGGTGGCCTTCTTCGTCGCATGGGGACGCACCAGCGGCCGATCGATTTTGACCGCCACGTCGATTCCCAGGTCGAACTCGCCCGGTTCCGTCTTTTCCAGTGCCAAGGTTTTCGACACGCGAAACGTCTCCATGGCCATCGCCTCGGTACGCGTCTTGAGTGCGTCGCCTTGCCGGTTCGTCCAAACGGAACCGTCGAGCGTGTTACCATCGGAAAAACGCATCGTCGTATCGATTCGCAACAAATCGGAGGTGCCGGTGAGCAGTTCGACCGGCTCGAAGTCGCGGGCCGTCATCCGGGTCGTCGCGACCTGATTGAAGCCCGGCACCAATGCTCGAACGGTTCGCGTCTCGCCGGGCCGCATCGGCCGTCGCAGCAGCGATGCCTCGATCGCGTACGGACCGCCGTCGTCGGGCGACCAGGGGATCGACGTCGACACTTTCTTGCCTGCGGTGGTGACGTCCATCCGGAGCCGATTCCCGTCGACCCGGCCGACCGTTCGCATGGGAACCGATCCCATCTGCATCTCGGTGTCGAATTCGATCAGTTCTCCGTCGGGCGTTTCGACGCAACTGAAGCGGAGATCCTGCCGGGTGACTTCGCCGAATCGCCTAATCGCCAGGTGATTGAGGCCTTCGATCCGAACGACCTTGCGACCCGATTCGGTCGCATGGCGGATCGTCGTTTGCCCATAGCCCACACGGGAACCCTGCATGAAGTAGACGTCCCAGGTCTCGTCTTCGGCGAGCAGTTCTGCTTCGACAATCGACTCGGTCGGCGCCGACGTTTCCGCCTGTCCGGTCAGGGCGGGGGGCTCGGCCGTCGTCTCGGAGCAGCCGGGCGCGAATGAAATGCTTAGCAAGGCGATCAGGATCGCGAAAGCCTTCGGATTCGGCGAAGTCATGTGCATTGGGGGGATTCTCCGGGGGCGGAGTGGTTCGGGTAATTGCCTTCGATCAGATCAAGTTTACCGCCTTCAGCCGCCGGAGACCAGCACCGCGCGCTGCGAATCGCTCTGGCCGATGGACCTCATTGGCCCGCAAACTCTGGTTGTTCTTAATACTTTCACATAATCGCGAAAAGATTCTTTGCAAGAACGATTTTCAGGGCCGCCGCAGGCAGCTTCGGGTGCTAGAGTTTCACTAGAGAATGGTCTCGCCGGCGAACGTGTGGAGGCTGAAGGGGCACAACGACCAGGAGGGATGGTTCGATTGATTGGTTCGGGAGTGCCGATTGTTCCGTTTCTATCGCGACGTATCCGTCGGTCCGAGAATTCATGCCGTGGGTCGGCCTACCGAGTGCAAAGCGTGACCTACGGTTGGTTAGTGAGTTCCCAGTTGCGGCTCGGCCGTCCCCACTGCCCCCGAAATAGAAGTTCGCAACCGCATTGAGAGCACCCAATGGGCTTTCTGAAAAGATTTTTTCGAAACGTTTTCCGTGAAGGCTCGATGCCGACGGGCACCAGTAGCTTCGAACACCTCAGCGAAGAGGAACTCGAAGCGCATCTGGGAGTGGCCAAGTACGGCAACTTCATGCTGACCGAGGCCGTGCGCCCGTCGTACGACCTGCAGGTGGTTCCTCGCCAGGGCTATCGTCACGACTGCTACCACGACGAGCAGAGCCGAACCAGCGTGCCCGTGCTGATGGCGGCCGCTTCCAGCGAGCATCTCTTCGACGCCTTCATGGATCTGCTCGATCCGTTGGGTAACGTGGTCGACGTGGTGCTGGAAACGAGCCACACTCGCGATAGCAAGGGGCACACCGACTTGTATCGCGAGCACATCGATCTACCCGTGCTGAAAAGTATCCTCTGGGAGTTCGAGGATTTGTTGTTGAACGACGGTTGCACCGGCCTGGCCGTGCTGAACCCGGGCGTACCCCAGGAAATCCAGTTCGACGAGCACAAACTGCTGATCGTCTACGGCGAGCGACTCGAACCGTTCGAGGAAGTTCTCGGCGGACGGACGATCCGTTGCGACGACGAGATGAAGTTCGTCACCGAGGCCGAACACGTCCACTCGTCGAGCGACCATTATGCCCGACAGTTCGACACGTTGAAGACGCGGCTCGGCATGGACTGCGACTATATGTAGCGCCGAGTGGAAAAAGGGGACTGGCTCCGAGCCCGAGTAGATGCCGAACCCGCAGGAAACGCCTCCGGCTCGGTGCCTGTCCCCTTTTTCCACAAGACCGAAGGGAACACTTCTAAGTCTAAGAACTCGTACGGGAATAACTTCCCGATTCAGTTCTTGGGTATTGGCTATGAGCTATGAGCTATGAGCCTTGAGCCTTGAGCTATGGACTTTCTCACTGCTCATAGCTCATAGCTCACTGCTCATAGCTCACTGCTCATAGCCAAATCGGGAAGTAATTCCTGTACGAGTTCTAAGCGAGTTTTGGTGGGCGGTGCCCACCCTACGGCTGTCCCCTTTTTCCACGCGTCATTCGCTGTCCGATTTTTCGAATTGCTCTTCGAGCCAGACGAGGTCCTCGCGCAATTCTTCGAGCGACTGCTCGAAACCGGTGAACCGACGGCGGAAATACCGCCAGGCCAGCGTGCCGCCTGCGATGCCGCAGCTCAGCAGCGTGAAGCCGAAGATCAGCAGCCATCCAAGCCGGGAAACGCCCAGCCGGCCGTCCAGTCCCTCGGCCAGCCCAACGGCGAGGATCGGCAGGGCACACAGCACCATCAGACCGACTGCGATCGCGGCAATGGCGAGCCGTTTGATCGATGCGACGGCCGCGTCGAGTTCCAGCCGGGCCAATTCCCAGCGCAACGAAGCCATCTCCCGCATGTCCCCCGCCAGCGAGCCGATCTCACGGCGGACCTTCCCCGCCGGACGTTCCTTAGGCTCGCTCATTAGTGGCTCCATCATCGGCGGCTCCCGTCGGTTCGGTCTTCGCGGGAGTCGAATCATTCCAGACGTCGGCAATCTCCTTCCAGAAGAGCCGGCTCCCCCGGTCCGCCGCACGCCGAATCATCCGCAACCCGAGCCAACCCGACAGGCGACGCATGCTCAGCCCGGCCGAGAGTGCCAAGCCGACGCCCAGCGCCCCAAGGATCGCATTGCCCGGGGAGCTTCGAACATAGGTTTGCCACGAGACCAATCGGCGAGCTTCCTTCTGCGTCGTGCGGACACGACGGTCGATCCGGCGTCGCAGCCGGCCGATCCGCAGCCGAATCTCGCGTCGGCGTTCATCCTGTTCGGCATTGACGATTCGCGAAGGCAATGGGCCGCTCCCTTGATCGTTTTTTTGGGTACATGACGCGACGTGAGAGGGAAAAGGGAAAGCGTGTCTTACCGCCGAAACAGCCGACCGAGAAAGAAACCAATTACGATGGCCACCAACACGCCCGGGCCGGGATGTTTCTTGACCGTTGCGAGCGTGCCGTCGATGAGATCGCCGACGCTCTTCTCTCGCACGGCCCGAAGCCGCTCGGTCGCTTCCCGGCGGACCGTCTGAAAGGTCTCCTGGGCCCGTTTCAGTTCGGCCTCGGCCCGGGCGACCGCGTCGGCCGCACTGTGGACTTTCGGCGACTCCTCGCTCGGCGAAGGTTCGGACGGCGGTTCGGATGGGGACTTCGTGTTTTTTCGCTTGGCCACGGGATTCTCCTGCAACGGCCGCCGCTCGGATTCGGAGTGTCGGCCCTTGTTCGTGTTGACGTCACCAGAAAGCGTACCTTAGCACTCGGCGCCGCGAAAGCCAAGTTCATCGCAGTCGGGGGCCTTTTTGCAACAGATGCAGTCGCTCCAATCGGCATGTCCGGTACGAGCAGCAGCCCGTTTAGCTGCCGCCGGTACGGCGGCTTGGCGTTTGGACGCACGTCCGGCAAAGTCGCCGTACCGGCGACAGCTAACGGGGAAATTGCCTTTCGGTCGATCGTAAGACCACTCACTTCTCGGCGTCCGAGGCGTCTTCCGGCTGGGGCCATCCGGCTTCCAGCTTGCCCAGCCGGACGGTCACTTCGCGCCGGCCGGTGCCGTCGGGCCCCAGCACGGACAGTTTCACCGAGTCGCCCGGCTGCTTGGCGCGGATGATGCGAAGCAACTGGCCGCTGAGACGGACCGGCTGGTCGTCGGCCGCGGTGATCACGTCCCATTGTTTCAGCCCGGCACGGACGGCCGGTCCGTCGCTCTTGAGGATTCGGACCACCAGCCCTTCGGTTCGCGGCGCAAAGCGATCGAGGAAATCGCGCTGTTGCTGCCAGGTCTCTTCGATCGCGGCCCCCATGGTGGGCGTGGCCGTGGTCCGTTGGCTTTTCAGCAGTGCGCGGATCGGCTCGATGGGAATCACGTTGGCGATGCCGACGGGGACCGACTTCAACGAGATCGTGCCCGACTGCAAACCGATCGCCTCGCCCTGTTCGCTGAGCCAGGGACCGCCCGAGGTGCCGCCCTGAACGGTCGCCGCGATGTGCGTGATTTCGACGTAACGCTCGGTGTAGTATCCGAAGACCGTGTTATCGCGCGCCACGGTGCCCGGCAGGAGGACCGCACTGCGGAAGATGGGGGCACCGAAGAGAAAGACGCGCTCGCCCGGCGGGGGCACGCACTCGGCCAGTTTCAGTGCCGGATACCCGCCCTCGCGCGACTCGACGCGTAGCAGCGCCAGGTCGTGTCCCAGATCGACGGCCACGACCTGAGCATCGATCCGCCCGACCTCCGGCGAAAGGACCTCGATCCGCCGCCCCGGCCTGCTAATGACATGGGACGCCGTAAACAGCAACCCCTGCGGGTCGGCGAACCAACCCGACCCGCCCATATGGTCGTCGACCAGGATTTCGACCGAAGCGGCCTTCGCCTTCTCATAGAGCGTCTCGGCCGGCGGATTGTCGACTTCCTGGCCGGCAGCGATCCGCGCCGCTGCCACGAGGAAGAGCGTCAGCAGAAGGATCCACTTGGCCATGCGGCCGTCGGGCGGTGGGTTTTCCGTCATGGTGTCAGGTCTTCAGGGGCAGGCGGTCGTGGTTGCATCATCGAACGCAGCAACCTCCATTCTACCATCGACCGACTCGCCCCCGCAAGCGGCGGTTTCCGGTCTGGGTGGCACGTCCCTGAGGAACGAAGGGCGTGGCTTTTGCAGTGTCCCCCACGCCCTCCGTTCCTCAGGGACGTGCCACCCGAGCCAACTTTGCCGTTCTCCTGTCTACGAACAGTCGTCGCGTTGCATCGCCGTGCCGTTCGTGGTATGAAGAATACTGCGTTTTCGCTAGTCGCACCCATGTACGGATCAAGGACATGAAAGCACAAGAGCACCGCGGCAGTTGCCCGAAACGAACCGGTTTCTGGGTCTGCGTGATTTTGATGACGGTTCTGGGCTCGGGCCGCGCAGACGATTGGCCCACGCTGCGGCACGACAATCATCGGAGCGGCAAGACGGCCGAGCGAATCGATGCGGCCGCTTTGGGGTGCCGTTGGGTATGGCGATCGCCACAGCCGCCGCAGCCCGCTTGGGCCGGACCGGCCAAATGGGACGCCTTTAAGAACATGCCCGGGCTGCGGTCGATGCGTGACTACGACCAGGTCTTCCACGTCATTGCCGCCGGCGACCGTGTTTGGTTCGGTTCCTCGGTCGATGACTCGGTCCGGTGTCTCGATGCGGCCGACGGTCAGGAGCGATGGTCCTACACGACCGACGGTCCGGTGCGCATCGCGCCGACGCTGACCGGCGGCCGGCTCTACTTCGGCTCCGACGACGGCCATGCCTATTGTATCGACGCAACCGACGGAAGCCTGTTGTGGAAGCACGCGCCCGCCGCCGAGCGGCAGCGCATCGTCAGCAACGGCCGGATGATCTCGCTTTGGCCGTGCCGTACCGGGGTGTTGGTCGACGGGACGACGGCCCATTTCGCCATGGGCATGCTTCCTTGGGAGGAGTCGTATCTCTGTGCCGTCGATGCGCGAACGGGTAAACCGGACGGTTCGGGGCATTACATCGCGACCCACTCGGGCCTGACCATGGAAGGCGCCATGCTCGCCTCGAGGGAGTCGCTCTTCTCGCCGCAAGGTCGCGTGCCGCCGTTGGTGTTCGATCGCAACGACGGCCGGAAGGTCGGCTCGCTGGACGGCAAAGCGGGCGGTGGCTGTTTCGTCGTGATCACCGAGGATGACCGCATTTTGCATGGGCCGGGCAACAAAACCGGCTGGGTCACCGAAAGCAACGCCGTGACCCGAGAGAAGATCGCCACGATCAGTGGCGCCACGGCCATGGTCGTCGACAACGGCACGGCCTATCTGCTGAGTGACGATCGGCTGGCAGCCCTGGATCGACAGACGAAGAAGCCCCGATGGGAGAAGGCGTGCGAGTATCCTTACGCCCTGATCCTGGCCGCCGACACGCTGTTGGTCGGCGGACGCGACGTCGTGGCCGCAATGGCCGCCGATGACGGAAAACTCTTGTGGCAACACGAAGTGGCCGGCAGAGCGTACGGTCTGGCCGTTGCCGGCGGTCGATTGTTCGTCAGCACCGACGAAGGGGCCATCTATGCGTTCGAGCCGCGTGCCGACCGCAATACGGTTCGTGATTCATCGCAGTCGATGTTAGCCCGGTCGCCTGCGACCGGATCAGGCAGCGGACTGCCAAGTCTTCCGGTCGCAGGCGACCGGGCTAACAGTGAATCACCAACGGTATTGGACCCGATCTCGTTGAAGATCGGGCCCTATCTGCAATTCACCGGCCCCGACTCGGCCATCGTTCGTTGGGAGACCGACGAACCGTCGCCGACGGTCCTCGAATATGCCGCGCATGGCCGGCCCAAGCGGATCGAAGACCCGGCAGCCAAGACCCGGCACGAGGTCACCCTCGCACCGCTACGGCGCGGCATGGTCTACCGCTACACGATCAGCGCGACCGTCGACGACGAAACGCACGCCACGCGGGCGTTCGAGTGCGACACGTTCTTCAACTACAGCGAAGCGTCGACCTCCGATCACACCGAACCGGCAGAAGCCAAGACGGCCGAACACATCCTTTCGAGCTGCGGCGTGCGGCAAGGAATCTGCCTCGTGTTGGGCAGCGGCGACGGGCGGCTCGCCTATGAACTGGCCCGACAGAGCCGATTACGGGTCATCGGCCTGGAGAGCGATGCGGCCCGGGTCGCGTCGGCCCGGCGGATGCTCAAGTCTGCCGGAATCTACGGTGCGAGGGTGGCCGTGCATCAGGTCGATTCGCTTGAGACGATCCCCTTTGTCGATGGTTTCGCCAATCTGGTCGTCTCGATGCAAGGGGATACGGCGGCCGAGGCGTCTCGGTTGGCGCAGCCGGACAACGGAGTGACGGCCACCCTGACCGGCAACCAATGGGTTTGCACGACCCGACCGGCGCTCGACGGGGCCGGTGTCTGGTCGCATCTTTATGGGCTGCCCGACAACTCGGCCTATGGGGGCGAGTCGTTGCAGGGGGCCCGTGGTGTCGACGAGATGGCTGTCCGCTGGCTCGGACGTCCCGGGCCGCGTGCCCAGGCCGACCGCAACGGACGCAAGCCCTCGCCGCTGGCGATCGGAGGTCGGTTGTTCATGCAGGGTCTCAACCGGATCATCGCCATCGACGCCTACAACGGCACGATCCTCTGGTCGCTGGAGATTCCCGACTTCGAGCGGTTCAACATGCCGCGCGATTGCAGCAACTGGTGCGCCGACGAGGACCATCTGTTCGCGGTCGTCAAGGACCGATGTTGGCAGATCGACACGGGCACGGGCCAAGTGGTCGCGACCCATCACCGGCAGCCCGGCCCGATCGCCGACTCGGATTACGAGTGGGGCTACGTGGCCCGATCCGGCGAACTGCTCCTCGGCAGCACGGTCAAGTCGGGCAGTTCGTATACCGACTTCTTCGGCGGTACCGGCTGGTACGACAAAAAAAATGCCGACTTCACGAACAAGGTCTGCAGCGAGCGGCTGTTCGCGATCGACAAGAGTTCGGGCGATTCTCGATGGAGCTATCTGGGCGGCCCGATCATCAACCCGACGATCACCATGACCGACGATCGGGTCTACTTCGTCGAATGTCGCAACAAGGCGACGATGGCTCAGCAGACGCGACGGCTCGGAGGGGCCGAATTCTGGCAGGACCAGTTCCTCGTCGCCTTGGACACCGCGACCGGCAAGAAGGTCTGGGAGACGCCGATCGACACGGCCGACGGCACCGTCGTGTTCTATATGGCATACGGCGACGGGAAACTGGTACTCGTCTCTTCCGATCAGAAGTACCACGTCTACGCAAGGGACGCCGAGAACGGTTCGCCCCTGTGGGAAACCCATTTCGATTGGCCCAGCGACAACCACGGCCATCACATGTCGCGACCGGCCATTGCCCACGGCAACGTCTATGTCCGCCCGAAAGTGATCGACCTGGCGACCGGCCGCATCCACGAGACCCCGATGCCCGACGGCGGTTGCGGAACCTACGCGATCGCCGACGGGGCCATCACCTTTCGGGCAAGCAACATAACGATGTGGAACCCCGAGCAGAACCGCAAAACCAGTTGGTCCCGCCTACGGCCCGGCTGCTGGCTAAGCACGATACCCGCCTGCGGCATGCTCCTCTCACCCGAGGCAGGCGGCGGATGCAGTTGCGGCAAGTGGATGGAGACGTCGCTCGGGTTCGCACCGGCAGGCAGTAAATGACCTTCGTACACACTTCTTGATTCCAGAGTAGTGTATTGAGCAGAGAATCCCCTGAAGTCCAAGGACTTTTCGATCTGATCGCCGAGTGCCTACCTCTGGCGGTTGAACTTGACGCTCCCGTATTTCGATCGGCCGGAGTCAAGTATGCCAACGAGAAGGATTTCGTCTCTGGTGAAGGAGCTGGATACAACGGAGGAAGGTGGAATCCGCCAGGGATCAAGGCCATTTATGCGTCTCTGGACCCGGTGACCGCGGTGAAAGAGAGTTTTCAGGAGTTTGCTAAGTACGGATTCAAGAGCACGGACATCAAGCCTCGTGTTATTGCCGGAGCCAAAGTCAATGTCCGCCGTCTGCTGGATTTGACGGATGCGAGGATTCGACGAAAACTCGGCTTTCCGCTTGATGAACTGACTCAGGAGGACTGGGCTGCGATTCAAAATGCGGGTGAAGAATCATGGACTCAGGCAATCGGCAGAGGTTGCCGTGCCGCAGGATTCGAAGGTCTGCTTGCGCCGTCTGCGAGACATCGTCCAGGCAAGAACGTCGTTGTTTTTCCAGACAAACTCGACTCGGACAGCTCGGTTGACCTGATTGCACCAGACGAACTGCCGCCACATCCGTCACAATGGGCAAGACAACCTGCATTATTGCAGGTTTTTGTGCTTGCTTTTGTGTGCCCTGTGCGATATAGTTCACTGCGGCGCAAGGGCCACGAAAAGGAGACTCAAATGCGGACCAAACCAAAAATACGCAAGAAACGCAGGAAATCCAGTGTTCGACCAATCGCGATTCCGGGGCTCGACGGTGTCCGAATCGTGAAGGTCAAGGGGGAAACGAAACTAGAACTTC
>JAZFUB010000501.1:0-4632 GCA_036447015.1 Thermoguttaceae bacterium
TAACGCAAGATCCCACTGAATAACGACTTACGTCTTCAACGCCGAATTCAACCCACAGATTCTGCTGAGGAGGCTTTTTTTCAGCCCCCAATAGCCGCTCACCGAGTGAGCCAGAAAGGATAGAGCCATGAGTGAAGAGAAGAAACCAGAAATCCGGATATTGAAACCGGGCGAGCAACTACCGGCCGATGCAGATAAGATTGACAGAGAGAGCATGACGAACAACCCCAAACGCCGCTGGTATCAGTACAGCCTACGCACGTTGTTCATAATAACGACACTGGTTGCGGTCGCCGGCAGTTGGTACACCTACGAGATGAGGCAGGCGGCTAAGCGTAGGGCTGCCATTGCGAAGATTCAGAAGCTGGGCGGGTATCTTAGTTACTACGATGCCAACAATCCCTTGACCGACCACTATCCTGTGAGGTGGTACTCGTGGCTGCGAAGATTGCATGGAGACAAACATCTTGGAAACATAGTCATCTTTGCCTGGCTCGCGAGAGCCAGTCCCACGCATGTCAGCGACGCCGACCTGGTCCACCTGAAAGGTCTTACGAGTCTCACAAGTCTGGACCTCAGTGACACGCAAATCACCGACGCGGGAATGGTGAATCTGAAGGACTTAACGAATCTCATAGACCTCTGGCTCGGTAGCACGAAGATTACTGACGCGGGGCTCGTACATCTTGAAGGTATGGGGAATCTCAAATCGCTGTACCTCAGTAGCACGAAGGTCACCGACGCGGGGCTCGTACATCTTGAAGGTATGGGGAATCTCGAAGTGTTGTACCTCAGTAGCACGAAGGTCACCGACGAAGGCGTCAAGAAACTTCAAGAGGCATTGCCAAACTGCCTGATTGCCCACAAACGGCCTCCTGCCATATAAAAAGGGGCGGGGCCGACGGAAGAAAGAACCTACAAATCCGGGGACACAATACCAATATCGACAAACTGGGCAATCTCCACTTAATTCCGGGAGACAAAAGGGGACATTCTTTATTGGACTCCACTTCTCGGCACGCCGGTCGTTGCCGCATAAAGCAACAATGCCTGTCGAACGGCCCCCACGTCGTGTACCCGAAGAATCTGCACACCCTGCACGGCCAGCGACAGCGCCACCCCGATCGTGCCGGCCGTGCGATCGACTCCTGCATCGCCGAGCACCTCCGCGATGAATCGCTTTCGGGAATGGCCGATTAGGATCGGACACCCCAGCGTGTGCAGGCGTCGGGCATGACACAGCAACGCCAGATTGTGTTCGAGCGTCTTGCCGAAGCCGATGCCCGGGTCCAGAGCGATTCGGTCCTGCTCGACGCCGGCGGCCGTCAACGCGTCGCGGCGCTCGGCCAAGTATTGCGTAACCTCCGCGACGACATCTTTGTAGACCGGTTTCTCCTGCATCGTCCGGGGAGTACCCCGCATGTGCATCGCGCAGACACCGCAGCCCGTCCTGGCCGCCAGCGGCAGCATCTCGGCGTCGTCGGTCAGGGCGGTCACGTCGTTGATCACTTCGGCTCCCGCATCGAGGGCCTTTTGGGCAACGGTCGCCTTGGACGTATCGATCGATATCGGCAGCCGTGTTTGGGTGCCCAGCGCATCGAGCACGGGCATCACTCGGCGGAGTTCTTCGTCGGTGCCGACCGATTCGGACCCGGGCCGGGTGCTCTGGCCGCCGATATCGAGCAGATCGGCCCCCTCGGCAGCCAGTTGCAGGCCGTGTGCAATGGCGGCCGCCGGGTCGAGAAACTGCCCGCCGTCGGAGAAACTGTCGGGCGTGACGTTGACGATGCCCATCAGCAGGGGAATCTGCCCGACCGAGAGCGTGCGCGTGCGAAGTTTCCAACGGCCCACTACCATGGGTTTTCCATCAGTCCCACGATTTGTTCGGCCACGCGGTGGATCGCCTGTTGATGGGCCGTGGCGACCGACTGGCCCACCTCGGGCACGAGCGTCGCGCTGCTGCCGACGTCGACCAACTCGGCGGGCAAGGAAATCGCTTCGCTGCGGCGAATGGCACTGCCCTGACGATCGAGCCAACTGACCTCGACGTGGATCTTGACTTCGACCTCTCGGGCTTCGCCGCTACGGGCCTGGGCCACGACCCGTTTGGTTTCGCCGACGATCCGGCCGGTGAGAATGCTGTCGGCGCCCGGATCGGCGACCACCTTGTAGGGTGTTTTCTGCTCGATCTCCTTGGCCACGGCCTCGGTGAGCCGTTCTCCCAAGTTGCGGCGAAAACTGGCCGACTCGAAGATGGGGACATAGACGGTTCGGATGTGGCCCGGGTAGAGCGACTGGGCACCGATCTGATAGCCGGCGCAACCGGCCAGTGAGACCAGCAACCCCAGCAGGCAGACAACTGCCCGTTGACAGAGTCGTGTGCCACTGCTTGCTTGCAAGCAGTGCCGCCGAGTTGAGCCGAGAACGCCCGCAAAAACACTGCTTGCAAGCAAGCAGTGGCACACGTATCCGTCTATCACGCTTCTTTCAACAGGCCGTTTAGGTGCTGCCATGGGGTCAATCATCGGATTGGAACCGATCGGTTAGCCATTTGTAACGGTTCGGGGGGACATCCGGTTCGCCCCGAATCTGTGCGAGCCGCTCGCGCGCCTTTTGGGCGTGCGGCGTGCGGGGATACTCATTGAGGATCGTGTTGTAGTACATTCGTGCCGCCCCGAAGTATGCCTTCGTTTCGTAGTATTGTGCCATCTCCCATCGGCGTTCGGCCTTTTGGGCGACGATCCGATTGCGAGCCTCTGCCATGCGCGGGGCTTCGTCGCCCAATTGACCGCGAAACTGGGTGAGCGCCTGATCGGCGATTTCATCCGCTTCGTTCAACGGTGCGTCGTCGTAGTTCGCTCCCTGATAGATCTGCAACTTGCTTTGCACTGCCAACACGTGTGCCTGGGCTTGATGGTCGCTGTCGGGATATTCGTCGCGCAACACATCGTAGTGGAAGGCGGCGTCCTCGAATCGGCCTTTGGTGAAATAGGCGTTGGCCGTGGCCATCAGACTGTCGTCGGCCAACGGGCCGGTGGGGTCGTTGAGCCGTACGATCTCGTACGATTTCAACGCGTGGCCGAACGTGTCGAACGTCGGCTGGGTTGAATCCATCACGTTGGGCGTCACCGGCCAGTGCGCCTGTTTGCGATGCATGTCTTCCCAATATCGGCCGATCCGAAACACGCGTTTGACCGTCGTGTCGAGGTGTCGGGAATTGTCGTACTTCTTGAGCAAACTCCCGTAGCTGCTCTGGGCCTTCGCATAGTTATCGGCGAAGAAAAGGCTTTCGGCCGTCATGAACATGGCGTCTTCTTCCAAGGGCGAGTCGGGCCAGCGCCCACCCGCCGCCTTGAACTTCGAGGCCGCGTCGTCGTACTCCTTCTTCGCGAACAGCGCCTCGCCTTCTTTCAACAAGGCCTGGGCCTTCGCTTCGTCCGGCCCCAAGCCGACCGCCTTCTTGGCGTCGTTGTAAACCTTGGTCGGCGAAAGGTCGGGCCACTCGAAGCCCGACTCACCGTCCGTGCCGTCGGCCTGCGACACGTCGGAGCGCACCGGCGCCGAAGCGATCGGTTCGGTCGCCGAGGCCGGGATGACGCCCGAGGGAGTCCCTGTGGTCGGGGCTGTCTCGGTCGGGGCCGATTGATCGCGGCCCATTAGTTTATTGAACAGCCAGCCTTCATACTCGTCCTCGTCCGGGTTGGTCTGGACGGTCGCTCCTTCGGGAACGGGAGGAACGCTTGCGCAGCCGACGGTCGATCCGAGCGTGCCGGCGAAGAGCAGCAGAAGACGCAATCCCTTGATTGACATGACGGACGTCCTTGTCCTTGGCGAAATAGTCCGGCCGCGTGTGCTTAGCCCCAAAGCATGCCCAGGTATTGGTGCATACGCGGTTTCTTACCCAATAGGTTCGTCAAATAGTGGTTCAACACGCCACGCATTTCCCCCAGATTGCGTGGGTCGATTTCCATGCGCTGCCATGCCCGACGGTCGGGATCGGCAAACTGCGCCATCGTGCGCAACGTGCCGGCGCTGACCGAGACGACTTGTCTCTTACCAACGCGACACTTTCGGCAAAGCACGCCTCCTTCGAGCGGCCCAAAGGCGATCCGCCCCGACGCGGCGACCGGCGCCGAACACTCGACGCACGTGTCCAGCGAAGGCACGTGGCCCACCATGCGCAGGGCACCGAACTCGAATCGCACCACCTGTCGGGCGACCGGCCGGCCACCGGCCAATGCTTGAAGTGTTTCGTCGGCAAGGTCGAAAAGCTCGGGATGAGGGTCGCAGTCGTCGGTAAGTTCGCTCAACAACTCAGCCACATAGTATCCGGCATAGAGACTGAACAGGTCTCGGCCCGCCGGTCGAAACCGCCGAACAAGCTTCGCCTCGGTCAAGAGATCCAGCGCGTCGGACGATTTGTGGAGGAAGACTATTCGACAAAGGGTCAACAGGTCAAGAGCAGACTCGAAAGGCCCCTTGAGCCGCCTAGCCCCCTTCGCCAAAGCGCCTATTTTCCCGAATTCGCGCGTAAAAAGCGTCACGACGAGGCTCGTTTCGCTGAACTCGATGGTCCGCAGCACAATGGCGGTGGATTTTTCGATCGACATGGACTGACACCCTACGCTTGAG
>JAZFUB010000502.1:0-14172 GCA_036447015.1 Thermoguttaceae bacterium
GTTCGGCAGCAACTCAGCCAGCACGGCCATGGACGTGTCCGAGCCGACGATCGCCAACTGACGGCAGGCGTAGTCTTTCGCCAAGTCGGTTGCATCGCCCTGGAGTATTGCGACCAGACGGGCTTCGAGATCCGTTCGGACCTTCTCGTCGGCCCGTGATTGGACAACTGCGTGGCGAATCGGTTGGAAGACATCGAGACCTTGCCCCAGTTCCAGTCCGGCCAACTTCTGAAACGCCCCGTCCAATGCGGGATTCTCAGCGGCGACGGGCGCGGCCGACACGGCGCAAGTAGCCAGGGCGACGATCCAGCACGCGCCGAGTCGTACAATGCCGCTGAGGCGCACTCGCTCAGTCAGATCGGCGATGTGCGATTTTCCGGCAGCCGCACCACGACCGCTTCGCTTCGAGACAGAATGGTGATGACGCATTTCACTGATATCCGAAAGGGTTTGAGATTGAAGTGGTCGGCACGTTGACGCGGCGACCACAGCAGTACGGATGTGAACCTAGCCTATCCACGACCGCACGTCAACAAAGTGCCGTTCCCCACCGGTAGAGGTATACTGCGGCCTGCGTAATTCCACTTGCAGTGCTGGAGAATCCGGGCTTTGTAGGTCAGGCTGTGCCTGACGCGAGAACTAGTTGGGCGCAACACTGAACAGCGGCGTGTCTTTCCCCTCGCTCGTCAGATAGAGGGTCTTGCCGTCCGCGCCGTAGCAGATCGATTCGCCCTGGTCGCGGCGGGGCATGGCCAGCATGCGGCCACGACGCGAAAAGGCTTTCGGCCAGTCTTCGTCCGTGCCTCGGGTGTACTCGTAGGCGTGGCTGTAGGTCAACACGATCGCGCGGCGGCCGTCGGGCGATATGTCCATTGCCGTGACCGCGGGGATCTCCAGCGTGGCGATCTTCCGGGCGGCGAATACCTTCTCGCGATCGTCCTTCGGCCATGGCATGGCGTAGACGTAGCACTGAGTGTCGCGCTGCTTCGTCACCAGTAGAATCGTTCGGTCGGTCGGATCGACGGCCAATGCCTCGCAGTCGCGGTGGTCGTCGAAGTAGGAGAAATGGATCGTTTGCACGACCGGAATCTGTCCGGCCGTAATGCCGCGAACCGGGTGAATCGCCGGCTCCTCGACCAGATGGAGCATTTGGACCGAGGCCGCCAGGCCGTTGTTTCCCGTATCGGCGAGCAACAGGTAGTGCTTCCCGGCGTGGGTAAACGACGCCATATCCTCCCAGTCGTACGCTCGGGTGTCGGCCAAGAGACAATGGCCCAGGTCGCCGCCCGCAACGTCGAACGCAAAGATCCGGGCCTCCGACCCGGAATCGTTGTGCGTAAAAAACGCGCCCGGCCGAGCACGCGAACAGGCCAGCCCGCTGCTCTCGTCGATCAACGGATTGGCCAATTCGCACAGCTTTCGGCCGGTTCCGTAGGCGATCACGCGAGGGCCCCCGACCGCATCGGCTGCGATGATTTCACGCCGCCGTCGAGCCAACTGCCCTACGTGCTGCCGGTCGGGCCGGCTCAGTTCGGCGAGCAAGATGACAAAGACTCGACGGTCTTCGTCCCGCCGCAGCCAGATCTTCTCGTCGTTGAAGTCGATCAGTTCGGCCTCGACCTCATGCTTTCCGGCCGCGTCGCTCCACGTTCGCGCATCGGCATTGCCGAGGGACGTCATCCAGCCCACTGTAAGTAGCGCAACGACATATCGATTTCGGCTCATTCTCGAATCCTTCGTCATCGGGTTGGCACGCTCAACTCTACGGGCGGTTGACACTTATGGCAAGGACAGGTATCAATGATGGTATACTTCCACGCGGCCAGGAACATTCAGCCACTGCTGCGAACGTCGAAGATTTCCCGCCCACAAGTAGGGTTCGCCAATGCGTGGCACGGCTAACAAGTAAGCCGTAGGGTGGGCACTGCCCACCAAAACTAGCTTGACGTGTTCCCCTTGGTTTTTGGTGGGCAGTGCCCACCCTACGTTTTCAGTGAACTGCTAGAATCGTCTCTATCGGCCCACGTCGCTCCGGACAGATTGGACGGAAACCCATGAAGAGCACCATAGCCGGCATTCTCATTCCGGGGGTTTTCGTTGTCGTGGCGGTCGCTTCGTTGGTACTCTGGGCAAGCATTGGTCCCCTGGATCGGGTCGAAAAGCGAATTGTGGGGCTCGACAACGTGGTCGTCGATACAACGCCTGTCATCCTGGTGGCTCCCGTGCTGGGCGAACCGATCCGATCGGGCGTCGAACCGGCCGATCTGCCGGGCACTTGGCCCTGGTTTCGTGGCCCGAATCTCGACGCGATCTGTGACGACGGGGTCCCGCTCTCCCGCCAGTGGCCCATCAAAGGCCCCCCGGAGCTGTGGTCGATCGATCTTGGCGAAGGCTACGCCGCGGCAGCGGTACGCGACGGGTGTGTCTACGTGCTCGACTACGACGAAGAGGCCTCGGCCGACACGATGCGGTGCCTTTCTCTGGCCAACGGCACGGAGATCTGGCGCAACAGCTATCCGGTCCCCATCGTCTGGAACCACGGCATGTCGCGAACCGTTTCGGCGGTGGTCGACCAGTTCGTGATTTCGCTCGGACCGAAATGCCACGTTGTCTGCTGGGACGCCGCCACCGGCGAGGCCCGATGGCTGTTGGACCTGGTGCTCGACTATGGGGCGACGGTACCGAAATGGTATGCGGGCCAATGCCCGTTGATCGACAACGGCCGACTGATCGTGGCCCCCGGCGGCGATGCACTGCTGATGGCCGTCGATTACGCGTCGGACTCGGCGGAGGTGATCTGGAAAAGCGAGAACCCGAACTCCTGGGTCATGACGC
Organism: Thermoguttaceae bacterium; assembly: GCA_036447015.1. Classification (GTDB taxonomy): domain Bacteria; phylum Planctomycetota; class Planctomycetia; order Pirellulales; family Thermoguttaceae; genus JAZFUB01. Next base: position 2,836 of record JAZFUB010000502.1, read on the forward strand.
ACTCGTCGATCGTGCCGATGGAGTTCGCCGGCCGGCGGATGTACGTCTACTGTGGCAGAGGCGGCGTGGCGGGTGTCGCGGCCGACGACGGTGAAATCCTCTGGGAGACGACCGACTGGAAAGTCGACATGGCCACCAGTCCTTCGCCCGTGATCGTGCCCGGGGGAAGAATCTTCTGCTCCGGCGGATACCGATCCGGCGCCGTGATGCTGCAGTTGAAGGAAGACGGCCGGAAGATCGGCGTCGAAACGGCTTTCCGGCTCAAGTACCGACAGTTCGGCTCGGAACAGCAGACGCCGATCCTTTACGACGGTCATCTGTACGGCATCCGCCAACAGGGCGAGCAGTTCGTCTGCCTGGACCTCGAAGGCAACGAGGTTTGGAACAGCGGCACGGAAAAGTTCGGGGCGGCCCCTTATATGATCGCCGACGGGCTGCTTTTCGTGCTCAACGACGACGGTCTGCTGACCCTCGCCGAGGCGACGCACGCGGGCTATCGGCCCCTGGCTCAGGCCCAGGTGATCAAAGACGGACACGACAGTTGGGGTCCCATGGCCATGGTCGCCGGGCGATTGATCGTTCGCGACATGAAGCGGATGGTGTGCCTCGATGTGGCGAAGAAGTAACCCATTTCGATGATTCGGTGATCGGAACATGCCTACAAAACTTCAAATGTCGAGGATCGTGCTGGCGGCCGTGTCGGCCACCTGTATCGGCTGTGACCGGAGCGAACCGACCGCGCCGATCGATCTCGGCGCCGTAACCGCGCCACCGCCGGCAATCGATCCCCAGTTGATCCACTACGAACAGACGGCCTCGTTTCCCGTCGACATGCAACAGGTGCATGCCTTGGCGGTCGGGCCGAATGACGAGATCTATGTGGCCGGCGACCGATCGTGCCGTGTCTTCTCCAATGTCGACGGTGCCGAGCAACTGTCTTTCGCACTGCAAGCCGAGCCGACGTGTCTGGCCGTGGGCGACAAGGAGCATTCCCTGCCCGGGCACATCTATATCGGTTTCAAGGACCATGTCGAGGTGTTCGCCGCCGACGGCACACCGGTGGCTCGTTGGGACAGCTTGGGTGAGAAATCGCTGATTACGTCGATCACCGTTGCCGACGAAGACATCTTCGTCGCCGATGCGGGCAACCGGATCGTTCTGCGGTACGACGTCTCGGGCAATCCGATCGGACGCCTCGGCGAGCGGGACGATACGCGCAAGATTCCCGGTTTCGTGATCACCAGCGAATATTTCGATCTGGCCATCTCGCCGGCCGACGGGCTGCTGCGCGTAGTCAACCCGCGGTTGTTGCGGATCGAAACCTATACGTTCGACGGCGACCTCGAACAGCATTGGGGCGAGTCGAAGCCGAGCGTCGAGGGATTCTTCGGCTGCTGCAACCCGATCCATTTCTCCATGCTGCCCGACGGTCGTTTCGCAACGGCCGAGAAGGGTGCCGAGCGTGTGAAGGTCTATGGTAGCGACGGCCGGTTCGAGAGTGTCGTCGCCGGGCCCGAGCAACTCGACACCGAGGTGGCCGACCTGGCAGTCGACAGCAATGGCCGGATCCTGGTGTTGGATCCGAAAGCGAAGACCGTGCGGATCTTCGAACCGAAGGAAAAGGATACCCAGGAAGGCCGTTGAAGAATGTGTAGGTCAGGCTGTGCCTGACATGGACAACCTTGCTGTCAGGCACAGCCTGACCTACGGAAACCGCTAGCAGAGCCATGACACGTCAGCAAGAACAGCAACACGATCGCCGCGAAATGCTCCGCCGATCGATACGGTACATGGCCTTGGGCGGCATCGGCATCGGCTCGGGCACGCTGATCGTCCGCGCGGCACGGTGCCCCGGTGACGACGGCTCTCACCGATCGTTGCCATGTCGCGAGTGTGGCAGCCTTGCCCGATGCGAACTTCCGTCGGCATTGCGAGCCAGAGAATCTCACCGAGGATCGTAGCGATGGCAGAACAGGACAAACGACTCGACCGGCGCGGGTTCATGGCGGGCACTGTCCGCGTGGCGGGCGTTGTCGGTCTTGGCGGCATGGCCGGAGTGTTGGGCACGCAAAGATCCCAATCGGAAGAGTACGTCTGGCAACTCGATCCCGACAAGTGCATGGCCTGTACGAACTGCCAAACGCACTGCGTCCTGGACGAGTCGGCCGTCAAGTGCGTTCAGTTCTTTCTGATGTGCGGATTCTGCGACATCTGCACCGGCTATTTCCCGATCGAGAACTACGAACTGAACACGGGCGCCGAGAACCACCTCTGTCCGACCAACGCGCTGGTGCGAACGTTCATCGAAGAACAGGCCGGCGTGCGGTACTTCGAGTATACGATCGACGAGGTCAATTGCATCGGCTGCGGCAAGTGCGTTGAAGGCTGTGCGTTGATGAACGGGTCGCTCTACTTGCAGGTCCGTCACGACCGGTGCGTCAACTGCAACGAATGCTCGATCGCCGTCGCCTGTCCGACGCAGGCTTTTCGCCGGGTGCCGGCCAGTGAGCCCAACCTGTTGATGAAGAAGGCACAAGAACTGCTCGACCAGAAGGCACAACAAGGATGATCGGTTTGCGTCGAACACTCTTATCGGCGATCCTGATGCTACCGGCGGCTGTGATGCTGCAGGTGGCAGTGCCGGCGGTGGCGCAGATCCCGTTGCCCGATTTCACCGAGTACGAGATTCCCGACACGGTCCATCCGGCCGCATCGCCCGATTGGTACGAGTATCTCGACCTGGGAGCGCTGGTGGTCGGGCTGTCGGCCGCTTCCTATCTTGCGTTGGTGAGCCGTTCGCGGCGAGGTCTCTTCGTGCTGGCCATCGCATCGCTGGCATGGCTCGGCTTCTGGCGACAGGGCTGCGTCTGCCCGATCGGTGCGATCCAGAACGTGGCGCTGGCGGCCTTCGACCCGACGTATGCCGTGCCTTGGGTCGTGGTAGCCTTCTTCGTGCTGCCCTTGGTCTTTACGCTCTTTTTCGGACGGACGTTCTGCGCGGCCGTCTGTCCGCTGGGGGCCGTGCAGGAACTCGTGGCCGTTCGGCCGATTCGTGTCCCCACCTGGCTCGACCATGCGCTCGGGCTGTTGGCGTACGTGTACCTCGGAGCGGGCGTCCTGTTTGCCGCCACGGGAACCGCGTTCGTGATCTGCCGCTACGATCCGTTCGTGGCGTTTTTCCGGTTCGGCGGCAGCCGGAACATGCTGCTGTTGGGGGCCGGTTTCCTGGTCGTGGGGATTTTCATCGGCCGCCCCTATTGCCGGTACCTTTGCCCTTATGGCGCACTGCTGGGGTTGCTGTCGAAGGTATCTGCGTGGCATGTGGAAATCCCGCCGACCGAGTGCATCCAATGCAAGTTGTGCGAAGATGCCTGCCCTTATGGAGCGATTCGCGAGCCGACCGTCACACAGTCGGCCGACACTCGCACGAGCGGACGCCGCCGGTTGGGCCTGCTATTGCTGCTGATGCCCGTGCTGTTGGGCGTCGGGACCTGGTTTGGTTTCCAACTGATGGTACCCCTGTCGCGGCTGCATCCGACGGTCTGTTTGGCCGAGCGGATCCGTTGGGAAGATGCTGGGCGGGCCCGGCTGAAATCGACCGGTGTGTCGGGCATGGTCGTCGAGACCACCGATGCAAGCGAAGCCTTCCGCGATAGCGGCCGGGCGGTCGAAGACCTCTACCGCGAGGCGATGCAGCAAACCGAGCGACTCGGCTATGCGGGCGGGCTGTTCGGCGCTTGGGTCGGGCTGGTCATCGGCATCAAACTGGTCCACTTGTCGGTTCGTCGGCGGCGCGTCGACTACCAACCCGACCGGGCCGGATGTGTTTCCTGCGGACGTTGTTTCTGGTATTGTCCAAGCGAACAGGCCCGCCTCGGGCTGATCGATCATTTGACGACGAATGTGGAGGAGCCATGACGTCGGCCGGCGCATGAACGTTCCGTGTGAACGTCACGCGTGCGCCCGACGGGAAGGCGAGAGACAATGAAGGTAAAAGAACTGATTGCGATCTTGAATCGGTTTTCGCCGGACGCCGACGTGCGGCTCGGTGTGAACTGGCCCGAGAGCGTCACCGAAACGCACGAGGCCATTTGGGTCGGCGACTATGGCGGCGGGCCACAGATCAACGCGGCGATGGACCTGCGAGGCGTGAAGGTCTACGTCGGGTGCGTGGTGCAGCATCGCATCAAAGACGCCCCGACGCGGTCGATCAGACTGGGGCAATACGCCAACGCGGAAGAAGCGGCCCGGGTGCGCGACTTCTACGTCGTCAGCAAGGGCATCGACGAGCCGCTGAACTTTCCCGATTTCGATTACGAGAATTGGATTCCCCCGCGGATGTGCAGCGGAGAATACAACGAACAAATCGCGGCAATCCTCAAAGAGAAACTCATGCGCGACTGATATTCGACGAACACTCGTTAGCCGCGGAGCTTGCCCCGCGCTGGAGTGCCGATGAAGTTCGTCGCAACAGCGCGGAGCAAGCTCCGCGGCTAACGCGGCATGGAATGGACAAAGGTATGACGAATCAAGAACCAACGAACGAAATGAATGAGACCGTGCGATCGACGGAAACCGGCGCCGGCTATCAGTTTGCTTTCCGCACGGCCGCCGTGGCCGGTCTGTTTTCGCTGATGGTCTTCGCACTGTTGCTCTTCGACCAAAGCCGCCGCACGGCTCAGGACCCTTTTGAGTCGACGGCCTGGAAGGTGCTGCAACGGGCACGCATGGAGGAGCCCGAGAACAAAGAACTCAATGAAGAGGCCCGGGAGCTCGACTTGCAGTTGCGAATCGAATTCTTCCGCCAGCGAGATTTTGCTGCCATGGGTGCCTGGCTGCTGCTGGGCGGCGTGGCCGTCTTTCTGATCTCTGCGAAATCGGCCGCCACCATGCGACGCAAATTGCCGATGCCGACGCCGGAAGCCTCGCCACGTGACATCGAGGCTGGGTGGACGCGAATCGCTCGCTATGGCGTGGCCGGCGTGGCTCTGCTGCTGGTCGGCACGGCCGCGGCCCTGATCGTCACGCTTCCGAGCGAGTTGCCCAAGAATGAGCAGGAACTGGCCGCCCTGGTTGCGCCGGATTCCGATGAACCGCCCGAGGAACCGCCGGTCGAAGTGCCACCGCCGCCGTCGATGGGTCAGATCGCCCAGATGTGGCCTCGGTTCCGTGGACCGGGCGGGTTGGGTATCTCGGCCTATACCAACATACCCGAGAAATGGGACGGTCTGACCGGCGAAGGGATCGTCTGGAAGGTGCCGGTTCCTTCCTTGCCCGGCAATAGTTCGCCCGTCGTCTGGGGCAATCGCCTGTTCCTTACCGGCGCCACGCAAGAGGAACGTCAGGTCTATTGTTTCGACACCGCGACGGGAAAGATCCTCTGGCAACAGGACGTCGAAGGCACACCGCCCGCCGACCCGGACGAGCCGCTGGAGATCTTTGACGCCACGGGCTACGCCGCCCCGACCATGGCGACCGACGGCCGTTGGGTGTTCGCCATGTTCGCCACTGCCGACGTGGCCGCCTTCGATCTCGACGGGAAACCGACGTGGACGCGAAGTCTCGGCATTCCGGAAAACGCCTACGGCCATGCGTCGTCGCTGGTTCTTTTCGAGAACCTGCTGCTGATCCAAATCGATCAGTCCACGAAGAAGGCCGCCAAATCGAAACTGCTGGCTCTCGACGTCACCACGGGCGAAACGGTCTGGGAGACGGCTCGCGTGGCGCCCAACTCCTGGCCTACGCCGATCGTGATCCACCACGCCGATCGCGACCAGATCATCACCGGCGGCGACCCGTGGGTGATCGCTTACGATCCGGCCGACGGAAGCGAAATCTGGCGGGCCAAATGCCTGCAAGCGGACGTGGGCCCCTCGCCGACCTTTACCGACGGAGTGGTCTTCGTTGCCAACGAGTTTCCCTACGTGACGGCCGTTCGCGCCGACGGAACCGGCGACGTGACCGAAACGCACATCCTCTGGCAAGGCGAAGACGGCCTGCCCGATACGGCCGGTCCCCTTGCGACCGCCGAATTCGTCTATCTGCTTGCGTCCTACGGCACGCTGACCTGCTACGACGCCAAGTCGGGCGAGTTCCTCTGGGAAGAGGACTTCGACGACAGCTTCACCTCGTCGCCCAGCCTGGTTGGTGATCGACTGTATCTGTTCGGCCTCGAAGGAAAATGCTGGGTCGTCAAGCCCGGTCGCGAAGGATGCGAGATCATCGCCGAGAACAAATTGGGCGGAGAAGAGAAGGACGACATGGAGGAGTGCGTGACCAGCCCGGCGCTGCAGGACGGACGCCTTTACATCCGTGGCGATAAGCACCTGTTCTGTATCGGGCAACCATGAGCGAACTCGATCTTAGCTTTGTCGACCGGACCGTCGAAGAGTTGGGCCGTCGAACCGATTCGATGATCCCGATCCTTCAGGCGATCCAGGATCACTATCGCTACGTGCCCAAGCCGGCGCTGCAGCGGGTGTGCGAGATCACCGAAATCACCCCGGCCGCCATCGCCGGGGTGTCGACCTTCTACACGCAATTCCGGCACCGGCCGGTCGGCGAGCACATCATCAGCGTTTGCCGCGGCACGGCCTGCCATGTCAAAGGGGCCGGCCTGATTCAGAACGCGCTGGAGCGGTACTTGGGAATTGCCGAGGGGGAAGACACCGACGCCGACGGGCAGTTTACGATCGAAGAGGTCGCTTGCCTGGGCTGCTGCACACTGGCACCGGTCGTGCAGATCGACGGTGTGACCTATGGCCACCTCACGCCCGGCATGATCGGCGAAGTGGTCGACGATTTCCTCCACCATCAGAAACACGGCCCCCCGAAGCACGAGCATTCCCGGGCCGTGCCGACCGGAGAGGTCGGCGAGATTCGGATCGGATTGGGGTCCTGTTGCGTGGCCGGCGGCAGCGACAAGGTCCACCAGGCGATCCGCGAGTATTTGTCCGACTCCGACGCGCCGGCCGTGGTGAAACGGGTCGGTTGCGTGGGGATGTGCCACCAGACGCCGCTGGTCGAGTTGGTCCCCAAAGACGGCCCGGCGCAATTGTTCGCCAAGGTCGATGCGGAATCCGCACCCTCGATCGTCCACAAACAGTTCAAGCCGAAGGGGCTTGCCCGGCGTGTCGGCTATTCGGTGAACCGTTGGCTCGACCGGTTGCTGACCGACGAGACGGGCGACCCGATCCGGCGTCATGCGATCGATGCGCGCGACGAGCCGGTCTGTGCGTTTCTCGGCCCCCAAAAGCATCTGGCCACCGAGTACTGCGGACAGATCGATCCGACCGATCTGGACGAGTACCTGCGGCACGGCGGTTTCGAGATCTTGCGGCGATGTATCGAAAAGCTCTCGCCGGAAGAGATCATCGAGGAAGTGAGGGCGGCCGGCCTGCGTGGACGGGGCGGTGCGGGCTTCCCGACGGGATTCAAGTGGAGCAAGGTCCGCGAGGCCGTCGGCGAAAAGAAGTATGTCGTCTGCAACGGCGATGAAGGCGACCCGGGCGCGTTCATGGATCGAATGCTGTTGGAATCGTTCCCCTATCGGATCATCGAGGGCATAGCCATCGCGGCTCGGGCCGTCGGCGCCGAAGAGGGGATCTTCTACATCCGGGCCGAATACCCGTTGGCCGTCAAACGCATCGCCGAGGCCCTGGTCGTGTGCGAAGAACGAGGGCTGTTGGGCGACCAGATCATGGGCACCGACTTTCGGCTGAAATTGTCGATCAAGGAGGGGGCCGGGGCGTTCGTTTGCGGCGAAGAAACCGCCCTGCTGGCCTCGATCGAAGGCAACCGCGGCATGCCCCGGCTGCGACCTCCCTATCCGGCCGAGAGTGGGTTGTGGAATGCGCCGACGCTGGTCAACAACGTCGAGACCTACGCCCTGGTCTCGTGGATCTTCGGCCATGGAGCCGAGGAGTTTGCCCGACTGGGAACCGAAAAGAGCAAAGGAACCAAGGTCTTCGCCCTGGTCGGCAAGATTCGACGCGGCGGCCTGATCGAAGTGCCCATGGGCGTGACCGTCCGGCAGATCGTCGACGAAGTGGGTGGTGGCGTGGCCGACGGAAAACGGTTCAAGGCGGTACAGATCGGCGGACCCTCGGGCGGTTGCGTGCCGGCCGACCTGGCCGATACGCGGATCGACTACGAGGCACTGGCCGAGGTGGGCGCGATCATGGGGTCCGGCGGCCTGGTCGTGCTCGACGAGTCGGACTGCATGGTCGATATTGCCCGATATTTTCTCCGTTTCACCCAAGACCAATCGTGCGGCAAGTGTACGTTCTGTCGGATCGGCACTCGGCGGATGCTCGATATCCTCGACCGCATCTGTGCCGGCGACGGGAAACAGGGTGATCTGGAAGAACTCGAACGATTGGCCGTTACGATCAAAGCGGGCAGCCTTTGTGGACTGGGGGGAACGGCACCGAACCCGGTCCTCTCCACCTTGCGATACTTCCGCGACGAATACGAGGCCCACCTCGAGGGACGCTGTCCTGCGGGCAAGTGCGAGGCGCTGATCTCCTACCTCGTAACCGACGACTGTATCGGCTGCACACGCTGTGCCCAGGCCTGCCCGGTCGACGCGATTCCCATGACCCCTTACCGACAACACTTCATCGATTTGGACAAGTGTACGCGCTGCGATACGTGCCGAACGGTCTGCCCAACCAACGCTGTCATCGTTGAATAATTGCTACTATGCCGAAACTCACCATCGATCAACGCGACATCGAAGTTCCCGGGGGCGCTACTCTCCTTGATGCGGCCCAAAAGCTTGGCATCGATATCCCCACGCTCTGCTTCCTCAAGGGATGCAGCCCGTCGACCTCGTGCCTGGCTTGCGTGGTCAAGGTTCGCAACACCGGCAAACTGGTTCCCTCTTGTGCGACGGTGGCGATCGACGGGATGGAGATCGAGAGCGAGACGGACGAAATCCATCAGGTGCGGAAGTCGGCGCTGGAGTTGCTGCTGAGCGACCATCTGGGCGATTGCCTGGCCCCGTGCTACTTCGCATGTCCGGCACGGATGGATATTCCGCTGATGCTTCGGCAGATCGTCGCGGGCGATTTCGAGGACGCGATCGAGACCGTCAAGAACGACATCGCGCTGCCGGCCGTCTTGGGGCGAATCTGTCCGGCGCCGTGCGAAAAGACTTGCCGCCGACGGGGTGCCGACGCCGAGGTGGCGATCTGTCGGCTCAAACGGTTCGTCGCCGACAAGGACATCGAAGGCGAGGAGCGTCATCTCCCGATGCGGGCGTCCGACTCGGGCAAGCATGTGGCCATTGTCGGCGCCGGGCCGACCGGGTTGGCCGCTGCGTACTACCTGCTTCTGCGAGGTCATGCTTGCGCGATCTTCGACGAGAACGATCAACCGGGCGGGCGGCTTCATCACGAGACGGACCAGCAGACGCTTCCGCGCGACGTGCTGCGGGCCGACATCGAGCCAATCCTCGCCCTTGGAGTTGAGTTGCACACGAACAGTCGAGTCGACGACAAGGCGTCGCTGGACGATCTGCGGCGCGACTTCGACGCCGTTTTGCTCGCCTCTGGAGCGTCGGCGATCGAGCAGGCGGAAGGTTGGGGGCTGCCGCTGACGAAGCGCGGGATTCAGGTCCGCAAAGGTACGTACGAGACGGATCTCGAAGGCACGTTTGCCGCCGGATGTGCGGTTCGCTCGAAGGCCATGGTCGTACGCAGCGTCGCCGACGGGAAGGAGGCGGCCACCGCGATCGATCAGTACCTGTGCGGAAAGCCCGTCACCGGGCCGCCCAAGCCTTTCAACACCCGGATCGGACGCCTCGAGCCGGACGAATTATCGCAATTCATGGCCGGCGCCGAGAGCACCCTGCTGGACAAACCGGCCGCCGGTCCGACGGCCGGCTACCGCCCCGAGGAAGCCATCGAGCAGGCAGCCCGTTGCCTGCACTGCGATTGCCGGGCGTTGGAGTCGTGCAAACTGCGGAAGTATGCTGCGATTTACGAGGCCGACCCCCGGCACTACGAGGCCGGGCGGCGCACGTTTCATCAAGACCTGCGCCACCCGGATGTGATCTTCGAGCCCGGCAAATGCATCGACTGCGGGCTGTGCATCGAGATGGCGCGAGCCGGGGGCGAGTCGCTGGGGCTTGCGTTTATCGGTCGCGGTTTCGATGTGCGAGTGGGCGTACCGTTCGACGGGTCGACGGCCGACGCACTGCGCAAGACAGCGGCCCAGTGCGTGGCGGCCTGTCCGACCGCCGCGCTGTCGTTACGCTGAAGAGATGGGTGCCAGGGGCAGCTTGCCTGCCCCTGTGACACAAGGGCGGACAAGCCGCCGACGGCACGCGACGGCCCCGCTTGGGATTGGCCGGAAAACGGTTTCTCCGTTTAGCTGTCGCCGGTACGGCGACTTGGCCGAAAGTGTATTCCAGCGTCAAGTCGCCGTACCGGCGACAGCTAAACGGGTGCCCGGTCAATCCTTAAACTAAGACTTCAGCGTACCGTTCCATTTCGACGTTCAGGCGGACCACCTCGGCCAGCGAACGTGCCTCGAGCTTCTTCATGATGTTGGCACGTCGCAGTTCGACGGTCCGTAGTCCCATTTCGAGTTTGGCGGCGATGACCTTGTTGGGAGTTCCCGCGACGAGTTCTTCCATCACCTCGTGTTCCTGAGGCGTCAGCCGCGTGAATCGGGCCTGCAGATCGTCGCACCGGGCCTCGGTTTCCTGGTACTCGCGATGCCTCTGGAGTGCCGTGGAGATGCTTTCCCAGAGTTCCTCCTCGGAACACGGTTTCTGCAAGAAGGTGACCGCCCCGTTCCTCATGGCGGCCGTGGCTGCCGAAACATCGCCGTAGCCCGTGATGAGGATCACGGGGATACGGACCCGTTGGGCCAGCAGTTCCTCTTGAAGTTCCAGGCCGCTCATGCCCGTCATGCGCATATCGAGCACGAGACAGCCGTACCGCGAGCGGTCGAAGTTCTCTAGAAAATGCTCGGCCGACGCATAGCATTTCGTGGCCAAGCCTTTGGAGACAACCAGGGCGGCTACCGAATCGCGTGAAGCCGGGTCGTCATCGACGACGAACACAGTGGGTTCGCTTCTCATCCTTTTCCTCCTGCCCAGGAGCTGGAATAGTGAAGTGATCAATAATCAGCAAAGTTTGCGATAACCCTTCAATCGACATCCGAGGGTGCATTCCTTTTATGAAAACCGAATCCTCAATGTCAACCTGATCGATTATTCAGATTGTTATGCGATCGGTCAACACCGGCTCGTGAAACACGATTTTCCGTGGCATTCCGCAATGCGGTTTTCCGTATGCTACGGGGGGGGCGAGATTGCCAAATCTA
>JAZFUB010000503.1:0-5208 GCA_036447015.1 Thermoguttaceae bacterium
CGGGCAAGCCGGCGGGATTCAGGTCGAAGCGAGTGGAACTTGTGTAAAACAACGAGGGCGTAAGCCCTGGGTATGCTTGAAATGCTATTTTGAGCCCCGAAGGGGCACCAGAGTCGTTGTTTGCGGCCCCTCTGCCGCCCCGTCGGGGCTCGTGCACGATTGAGACCTTGGGTCCCAGGGCTTACGCCCTGGGCTATTGACTGTCGCCCCGTTGGGGCTTGTTCCAAGCCGGCCCTTCAGAGTGAAGCGAGGAAATTTTGGCAGCCCCCATCGCCCCCAATGCTGGTAAACGTCCGCCGCCCCATGTAGAATCTCGGCATGATCGGTGATCGATGTTGATCTTCGCTGCCTCCTCTTCTCGACAATCGGGAAGTCGGCCGTCGGCCGGATCGACCAAAACTGTATTGGTACACCGTGGACTTTCTGGTGGATACCGAGATTCCTTGATTCTTATGGGAGGTTCTGACATGAACGTACTGAAACGTATTTCGCGGCGAGACGTCCTCCGTGGGGCCGCATCGGCAACGGTCGCCGCGCCTTGGATTATTCCCGGCTCCGCGCTGGGTGCCGAGGACGGTACGCCCGCCAGCGAGCGGATCGTGATGGGCGCGATCGGTTGCGGCGGACGAGGCTCGGGCAACATGCGGAGTTTGGCCGGCCGTAGCGAGGTGCAGATGATCGCCGTCTGCGATCCCGTGCCCGAGCATCGCGAGCGTGCCAAGGCACACAACGACCAGCAAAACGGCAACGAAGATTGCAAGGCGTACAACGACTTTCGCGAAATCATGGTCCGCGACGACATCGATGCCGTTTGCTGCGGAACGCCCGACCACTGGCACGCCATCATCGTCATCGAAGCGTGCAAACACGGGAAGGACATCTTCTGCGAGAAGCCCGAATGCTTGACGATCGGCGAAGGCCGCGCCATGGTCGACGCCGCCAGGCGATATGGCGCCATCGTCGCCGGCGGTTCGCAACGGGTCCTGGGCGACTACGGCGGCTTGCCGCGACAGATTCGCGGTGGCGCGATCGGAACGATCACCGAGGTGTTCGTCAGTTGCGGCGGACCGTCGGGCGACTGCCACTTGCCCGAGGAACCGTTGCCCGCCGGCTTGGATTGGGACATGTGGCTCGGACCGGCTCCTTGGCGCCCGTTCCACGGGAACCTGATCCGCGGCGGATTCCGTCCCTACCGCGATTATTCAGGCGGAGGCATGACCGACTGGGGTGCCCACCGATTCGGTGCGGCCACGTTTGCCGTCGGCGTCCACAAGATCGGTCCCGTCGAGATCATTCCACCGAACGACGACGACGTCACGATGTTGACCTATCGTTACGCCAACGGAATGAAGATGTATCGCGGCGGCACGAACAACATCACGTACAAGGGCACGGATGGCGAGTTGCCCGGCGGCACCGCAGGCAATGTCCCCGAGACTTTCGAGATCGAAGGCTACTCCGGCAGCGGCGGCATCCTGGGCGACTTCCTCGACTGCGTCCGCACGCGGAAACTGCCCTTCCGCGACATCGAGATCGCCCACCGTGCCACGACCGTCTGCCACTTGGGCAACATCGCCTATTGGCTCAAACGGCCCTTGAAGTGGGATCCCGTGAAGGAAGAAATCGTCGGCGACCCGGAAGCGAATCGCTGGGTCAACCGTCCGATGCGTGCACCGTGGACCCTCTAACGAACCCAGTCGCCGCGGCCGCCGGTCGTGTCGTTAAAATGGTGAAATAAGGAGTAGTGAATATGAAACGTTCGAAAATCATCGGTTTTGTGTTGTTGGGGGTCGTGATTGCCGCCGTGTCGGCTCAGGCCCAAGAAGAAAAGAGCCTCGAGCAGACGCTCGACGAACTGCTGCCGGCAATGGGGGCTCAGAAGATTCCCGACCGCCGAGACGCCCAGCAGAAATGGCAGGAGATCTGTTTCCAGGCGGGTGCGCCAGGCAACGAGGCCCGGCGAGCCGAGGTCTGCAAGCTCATGGCGGCAAAGCTCGGCCCGGATACGGCCCAGTCGGCCCGCCTCGATCTCCTTGCACAGCTCCAGCGCATCGGTCGCGCCGAGTGCATCAATGCGGTGGCAGCACTTCTGAGCGACGGTGACGCCAAGATCCGCGACGCCGCGTGCCGTGCGTTGGCAGGCAATCCGGCACCCGAGGCGAACACGAAGCTGCTGGCCGGGCTGCAAAACGCCGCTGACGCCAGGTTGAAGACGGGCCTGCTGAATTCACTCGGCTACCGGGGCGACGCGGCGAGTGTCGGCGCGGTGGCCAAGGAATTGGCCAACCGTGACCAGGCGGTGGCCGCCGCTGCCGCCCGAGCGCTTGGGAAGATCGCCGGCAACGATGCCGCCAAGGCACTGGCCGCCGCACGGACCAAGGCGAAGGGCAACCTTCGGCTGCGCATCAGCAATGCTTGCCTGCTCTGTGCCGACAGCCTGTTGAAGGAGGGCAAAAAGAAGGAGGCGATCGTCATCTATGCCGAACTGAACAAGCCGGCCGAATCCAAAGCGATCCGCATGGCCGCCGTGCAAGGTCTGCTCAAGGCGGCCGGGAAACGATAGACAACCGGCAATTCGGTGCCTCTCGGGGCACACCCCGTCCAAGCCCACCGACGGCGATCGGGGGGACCGGGTGCCGCGGCTGAGCCCCACCGGTCGCCGCGGGTGGGCTTGGACGGCCGGATGTGTGTTAGCCGCTGGGCTTGCCCCGCGCTGTTTTCCCCAATGAGTCTGCCGACCCAGCGCGGGGCAAGCCCAGCGGCTAACACTCATTTGGTTCGCTAGACGAACAACTTCGCCCAACGGATCATTTTGTCGCTCATTCGGCCGAAGAATTCGTCGTAGCCCGGCGGCAACTTGTCCGCCACGGCTGCGGCGGCGAAGTTCTCGGAGAACTGTCCGTACATCTGCGCGTAGTCTGCCGAGGCGGTCTTCGAGGCGGCCTCGTCGACGAAGCGGTAGAAGTAGTTTTCCAGCAGATGGCCGAAATGTTCGACTCGCGTCTCGCGGTTCGTGTTGCCGGCCTTCGTGTGCGTGACGCATGGATCGCCGAGCGTGACCAGATCGCCGCGCACGTCGGCCAGCTTCTTCAGGATGTAGCCGCTCCAGATGTCGCCGAACCGGTCGAGACGCGCGTTGCAGATCTCGATGTTCATCGGCAACTGATAGAAAGCGGGAATGGCCTCGGCCAGGATCCCGACGTTCATGATGCAGAGGCTGAAATTCGTGCCCGGCGCCACGGCCAATCGCGGTTCGCGCATCGACACGCCGTCGGGAACCTCGTGGTCGATCTTGTCGAGCCCGTTGATGTCGGGCACCTTCAGCCACATCCCCATGTTGCAGACCACGCGACCTTCGACCGTGCCGTAGGTCGGTTCGACGGGCGGCTCGATCCGGTAGCGATACGGAACACCCCGGGCATACCAACGCTTCGATGCTTCGCCGTTCGTTTCCAACACGAGATTGTCCAGCGTGTTGTACCAGGGAAGCGACTCGACCGACTTGACCTGGGTGTCCTGCCCCAAGATCGCGTGATGCCCGAGAAAGCCCGGATGGGTCAGGCAGTCGTCGTCCAAAGTGACGATGTACCGATAGCCCTGCTTCCAGGCCATGTAGAACCCGAAGCTTCGACAGGTGTCGGTCTTTCGCGGTATGAGGTCCTCCTGGTCGCCGAGCACGTCGCGGTAGTCGGCGTAACGGAAGATTTCCATGTTGTCGCGATTCGGCTCGATGCCTCCGTTGCTGTCGTCGACGACGATCACCTTGACCTCGGGCGGGATCGGAGCCAGGTAGTCGAGATTGATCTCGCGAATGGAGGGCATGACGACCACCCACTGCTTTACGTTGCCGCTGAATTCCATTGTCTCACTTTCAGAATGTCAGGATTGCCGTCATAGAGCCTTCCATCGGCGTCTACAAGTCACGATAAGCTGCCAGGAAGTCGTCTTGCACGGCCTCCCAGGTGTATTTCTTCTCGGCCAGGGCCCGGGCGTTGGCGGCCATGGTTCGGCGGAGTTGTGCATCGGAAGCCAGCTTCTCGATCCCATCGCAGATACTCTCGGGATCGTTCTGGTCGACGATCACGCCGCAACACCCCTCGGTCACGATTTGGGCAACGTCGCCGATCGCGGTCGCCACGACCGGCACGCCGCACGCCATCGACTCGAACAGTTTGGTCGGCGTCACGTTGCCGAACGAGTCTCCTCCGTAGAGCAGCAGCGAGATGTCGATTTCGCGGTACAGCCGGGGCAGTTCCGCCACGTCGAACGTGCCGGTCACCTCCACCTGGTCGCCGAGCGGTTCGAACAGCCGCATGAACGTCGGTCGATAGTCGTCGAACACCTTGCCCGCCAGACGAAGTTTGTATTGGATGCCGTCCGAAGCATCGGACCGCCGCTTCAAAAGCCGCCCGAACGCAGCCGCCAGTTCCTCGAATCCGTTGTTTGCATAGGCGGTTCCCAGCCGCCCGACGACCACCGTGCCGGTCCTCGGCCGCTCGACGCCGTCTGCCAGCATGCTCCGGTTCGGATACGACCCGGCCTGGGTCATGCGGGAGATCCCGGCCCGGCGAAACTTTTCGATCTGATAGGTATTGTGAACGAACAGGTGGTCGAATCGCCGGGCCAGCGTCCTCTCGAACCAGTCGATGCCGCCGAGCGCCCACTGGAACCGCCCGTTCCAAAATCCCCGATAGTAGTCAGGCTCGCACAGATCGAGCACCGCCTTCTTACCATGTCGTCGCGCGGCCCACAACCCACCCGGCATGGTGTCGACGTTGAAGCAGTGGACGACGTCGAAATCGTGCTTCCGCAAATAGGCTTGGACGGCCCGATGATATTTCAGGTGGTTGATGCCGTTGATCGGCCCGCGGTTGGTCGCCGCAGGAATGCGAAACCGCTTGATCCGAACACCGTCGATCGTCTCCTCTTCGGCGCATTGGCCGCTACGATCCCAGGCCAACAGCGTGACCTCGCAGCCTGCCTCGACCAGCGTCCGTGCCTCGTTCAGAACGCGGCGATACCATCCCTGGAACGGCTCGAAACTCATGGAATAGAGCATGACGACCCGCTTCTCGATCCGGAAGCGGCTCGGGTTCGGGCGGTCGGCCGTGGCGGTCTCGGAAGCGATGGTCTCACTCCTTGTGTTCGTCGATGGAGTCGTCTCGGCCAATCGTGCGACGTCGAGGGTTCAACGCGGCCGCACAGCGA
>JAZFUB010000504.1:0-7086 GCA_036447015.1 Thermoguttaceae bacterium
CCCTTTCTCCCGATTTCCCTTTTTTCCGCTCTTTCAGCGGTAGACACATGCAGTTTTTCACGCAGAGTCGTGCTAGAATCAAGATCTACCATCGGCAGCCTGCTCGGATGCCCCCGCCTCAAAAACAGCACCCCCCAGAGGACGTGTCATGGTGTTCCCGCGATGTTTCGTTATCGGTCTGCTGCTTGCGGGCGGCCTGGTGTCGAGTGAATGGGGATTTTCGGCCAACGCGGCCGATCGTGCGGATCCGGCGTTCTACGTAAAGACGGGCAATTGGCAAGAATCGCTACGGCTCTCGCGCGAAGCCCTGGTTCGCGCCGCGGCGGCCCAAGAGGAACGAGATGCGGCCCGATGGGCGGCCGATCCGGCCTCGAAAACCTTCGAGCCGCTCTCCATCGAACTCTCCGGCAAGCGGCCGCCTCGCCACATCCGCGTTCGCGTCGCCGGGCTGAAGGAAATCTATCTGGGCGTGCACGGCGGTGCGGGAGTGATCGCCGCCCCAGTGCTGATCGACCGTGACGGGCAGACGGAAAGCCTGAATTTCTACAGGCCTAAGCTCCCGTTGCTGGGCAACCCCAAGCCGGGCAAGATGACCGAGCCGTTCGTGGTCGAAGGAAAACCGGTCAGAAACTGCAAGCCGTGGACCAATGCCGAAGGGCAGTTGCAACTCGACGGCAAACAGGAGTGGTTCGAGGCCTGGATCGGCCTGCCGCCGAACAGCGGCAACCGAACGGCCACGTTCACCGTCGACCGACAAAGCCACATCATGCGGCAGAAAAAGCGAGAGGCCGACCGACAGCTCATCCGGCAACTCGTTGAGCGCGACTTCCTCGAGGACGCACTGGCCAATGGCGGGACCATCGACGATCCGGACAACATTTGGCAACTTGACTGGCCGGCCGGCGATTTTCGTCACTTGGCCCTCCGCTACGCCAAGCTGTGCCATGGCGACGCCCTCTGCAGGGAGGCCGCGGCGCTTGCCCGGGCGGCGACCTCGGCCGACGATCTTGCCAAGGTCCGCCGATTGTACGACGTCTCGCAACGATTTCGGACCGTCGCCGAGCGTGCCCAAGCTGCCGATGTCGAGGCCCTGCGACTGGCCGTGCAGGACCTGAGAGAAAAATTCCCCACACGCTATGCCCACGGGGCAGCGTATTTGCGGCGAATCGACGCCTTCGAGAAGAATCGCGAGGAGTTGATCGAAGCGGTCGGGCAAGGCGACGCTGCTGCACTGGAACAACTCGAACAGACACTCGCCGTGCTGCGCGAAGCGATGTTGGCCAATCCGTTGTTGGATTTCGAGCAACTCTTGTTACTCAAACGCACGTTCGGCCCGTCGGCCCGATCGGTGATGAGCGCCGCCTTGGGACTGCCGAGCTTGAATTCGCGTACGCATGACACGATCCCGCATAACGGCTGGAATAACGAGATCGCGGTACTGTCCGACCTGCGAGGCTCGGCCCGCATGGAAACGGTCTACAAGCCGGCCGAGGACATCATTCTCAGCGACGTCGATCTGCATTTCGACGCCGACCGGTTGATGTTCTCGTCGATCGGCACCCACGACCGGTGGCAGTTGTTCGAGATCGGCGTCGACGGGTCGGGCCTGAAACAGCTCACGCCGACCGATCTTCCCGACGTCGATTTCTTCGACTCCTGTTATCTGCCCAGCGGCAAGGTGGCCGTCACGTCGACCGCCTGTTACCAGGGGTTGCCCTGCGAAGGCGGCAAGCGGCCGATGGCCTGTCTGTATCTGCTCGACCCGGCGACCCGGGCGATTCGGCAGTTGACGTTCGAGCAGGACAGCGATTGGTGTCCGACCGTGCTGAACAACGGCCGGCTGATGTACTTGCGTTGGGAATATACCGACGCGCCGCATTATTTCACGCGGATTCTGTTCCACTGCAACCCGGACGGAACGAACCAGGTCGAGTATTACGGCAGCAATTCCTACTTCCCCAACGCGTTTTACTATGCCAGGCCGCTTCCCGGTGATCCGACCAAGGTGGTCGGCATCGCGAGCGGACACCACGGCATCTCGCGCTCGGGCCGGATGCTGATCCTCGATCCGGCCAAGGGTCGCCACGAGGCCGACGGCGTGGTCCAGGAGATTCCCGGCCGGGGGAAGACGGTCGAGCCGATCATCGTCGATCGGCTGGTCGACGGCGTCTGGCCGCAGTTTCTCAATCCCTTTCCGCTCAGCGACAACTACTATCTGGTCGCCGCGAAACTTACGGAAAAGTCGCTCTGGGGGATTTACCTGGTCGACGTCTTCGACAACATGACGCTGCTGAAGGAAGTGCCCGGAGCGGCCCTGCTGGAGCCGTTGCCGCTTCGGCCGACGAGGACACCGCCGCTGATTCCCGAGAAGGTCGACATGAACCGCAAGGATTCGCTCGTCTTTCTGACCGACATCTATCTGGGTGCGGGCCTGAAGGACGTTCCTCGCGGCACCGTCAAGAAGCTGCGTCTGTTCGCCTACCATTTCGGCTATATCGGCACGGGCGGCCATGCGAGCGTCGGCGTCGAGAGTAGTTGGGACATCAAACGGATCCTGGGCACGGTGCCGGTCGAGGAAGACGGATCGGCCCTGTTCCAGATTCCCGCGAACACGCCGATCTCGATCCAACCGCTCGACGAAGAGGGCCGTGCGCTGCAACTGATGCGTAGCTGGATGGTCGGTATGCCGGGCGAAACGGTCTCGTGCGTCGGGTGCCACGAGCAACAGAACGACGTGGTGCCCAGCCGCCGAACGATCGCCTCGGTTCGGGCCCCCTCACGGATCGAGCCATGGTACGGGCCGCCGCGCCCGTTCGGGTTCGTCCACGAGGTCCAGCCCGTGTTGGACGAGTACTGCGTGGGCTGCCACAACGGCGAGCCGGCCGACGGCCATGAGATTGCCGACTTCCGCGGCCCGACGACCGACGTCCTGCCGGACTATGCCGAAAACAAATCGTACATGGCGTTGCAGCCCTACGTCCGCCGGCCCGGGCCGGAGAGCGACTACCACATGCTGCTGCCGATGGAATACCATGCCGGCACGAGCGAGTTGGTGCAGATGCTCGAGAAGGGCCATCACAACGTGCAACTCGACCGCGAGGCATGGGACCGGCTCTACACGTGGATCGATCTGAACGTGCCGTATCGGGCCAACTGGGCCCCGAACGACTGGCGCGAGCAGGAGCAATGCGAGCGGCGGCTCGAACTGGCCCGGCGCTACGCCAATATCGACGTCAATCCCGAGCAGGAGTACGAGGTCATGGTCAAGCGCTTTGCCACTCGCAAACCGATCCGGCCGATCATGCCCGAGCCGTTGCCGAAGATCGACGTCCAAATCCCCAACGTGCCGGGCTGGCCGATGACTGCCCAGCAGGCTCGCCGGTTGCAGGCCGCCGCAGGTAGCCCGATTCAGCAGACGCTTAGGCTGGGCACCGACTTCGAGGGCAACCCGATCGAGCTGAAACTGGGCCGAATCCCCGCCGGACAGTTCGTCATGGGCGATGCTGCGGGCGACCTGGACGAACAGTTGATTAGCCGGGCAACGATCGACCGACCCTTCTGGATGGGTACGATCGAAGTGACGAATGCCCAGTTCAACCAGTTCGACCCGACGCACGACAGCCGCTATATCGACATGTCGCACAAGGACCAGTCGAAGCGCGGCCATCCGCACAATCGGCCCGAGCAGCCGGTCGTGCGAGTCACCTGGCAACGGGCGATGGCCTTCTGCCGTTGGCTCAGCGAGCGAACCGGGCGGCGGTTCACGTTGCCGACCGAATCGCAATGGGAATGGGCCTGTCGAGCGGGCACCGCCACACCGATGTCGTACGGCGCGGTCGACGACGATTTCTCGCCGTATGCCAACCTGGCCGACAAAGCATTGCCGTCGACCGCCAAGGGGGGCCTTGCACCATTCCCGCGGATTGCGGACGTCGACGACGGACAGGGCATCCCGAGCCAAACGGCCGCCTATCGGCCCAATGTCTGGGGGCTCTACGACATGCACGGCAGTGTGGCCGAATGGACCCGATCGGCCTATCACGCCTATCCCTACGACCCGGCCGACGGACGCAATGCGCTCGATGCCCCCGGCCGGCGGGTCGTCCGCGGAGGCTCCTGGCGCGACCGCCCCCGCCGCGCCCGATCGTCATTCCGCCTCAGCTACGAGACGTACCAGCCGGTGGTCAACGTCGGGTTCCGGGTCGTGTGTGAGGAAGATTGACCGACCGACGTGTTGACGCGTCACTCAACGTGGTGTCGGACGCACAACGCGGACAAGCCTCAAAACCTGCCCCAAAGGTACTATTTTCTGTGTGAAAATCCTTGCCTCCGACGTGGGATGGTGGCTAAAATAGACTTAACCTCCACTTCCGGAACATCAGGGCACCGCTATGCTATCTCATCACTCACGCCGGGCCATCCACTCGTCACAGGCCGGTTTGTCACGATCCGGGTCCGAAAGACGCGCCTCCTCGAACCGTACTTTTCGCTGCACGCGATTCGAGTCGCTCGAAGAGCGGCGGCTCCTTACGGCCGCGCCCTCGCTGGCTGAGATCGACGACGTCACGGTCTTCGCCGGAGCACCGTTGCACGTGGCACTCGATGGGTTCGACGCCGACGGCGATGCGCTGAGCTATACCGTCAGCAGCACCAATGCCGCATTGCAAACGGCCGTGCTCGACGGCAACCGCAGCATGCGGATGTCGGTCGGCGGATTCGGCGATATGGTGTTCGAACTGTTCGAAGGCCGCGCGCCGCGAACCACCGGACGGATCAGCGAACTGGCCGAGGCCGGATTCTACGACGGGTTGACGTTTCATCGGGTTATCAAAGACTTCATGATCCAGGGCGGCGATCCGCTGGGGACCGGTACCGGCGGCTCGGGAGTCGACTTCGACGACGAGTTCCACACCGAACTGCAGCACACCAGTTCCGGCCTGCTTTCGATGGCCAAGAGCAGCAATGACACGAACGACTCGCAGTTCTTCATCACGGGCGGACCGACGCGCTGGCTCGACTACGAGCATTCCATTTTCGGTCTGCTGACCGAGGGCGAAGATGTCCGTGCGGCAATCGATCTGGTCGAAACCGACGGCTCGGATCGCCCGATGTCGCCGGTCGTGATGGACTCGGTCACCGTATTCGTCGACACCGAGAACGGCACATTGATGCTTTCGGCACCCGAGGGCACGACCGTCGAGACCGACGTGACGGTGACGGTGACGGTCGACGACGGCCATGGCGGGACCGCCGACAGGACGTTCCACGTGACGATCATCCCCGACACGCAGGACTCCAACCCCTATTTGCTGGACATTGCCGATATACATACGACGGCCGACACGGCGGTGGCCTTCGCACTGCCCGGGGTCGATGTCGAAGGCGATACGATGTACTTCGACGGCCAGACGTTGTATTCCAACGACGACTTGCTGATCGACGTCGACAACGCTACCGGCCTGACCACGGTGACGCCTACGAACGGCTTGGTGGGCGTTCACGGTGTCTTTGTCGGGGTTCGGGGAGAGTTCGGCTCCAGTTGGGACACGCAGGCAGTGCCGGTGATGATCAGCCCGGCCGCACCGCCGGAAATCCAACTCTTGGCCGGTCCCGGCTCGAATGCGGTCGACGGCGACGGCATCACCGACCAAACCAGCGAACTGCGATTCCGCGTTCTGGGATTGTCCCAGGGCGTCGAGGTGACGCTGTTTGCCGACGGTTCGCCGGTCGGCCAGGCGATCGCTTCGGGCGATACGGCAATCGTGACGACGACCCCCGGTGTCGTCTTCGACGAAGGGGCCCATTCCATCACGGCCGTCCAGACGTTGCGCGATCAAGAGATCTTCGTCGGCAACCGCATCGGCACCATCGACCTGGCCAGCACGACGTCGGCCCCGTTGCAGATCACCGTCAGTTCGGGATCGCCGGTCTTCTCGTCCGCTCCGGTTGCCAATGCGACCGAGGACGTGCTCTATCAATACGACGCACAGACCGACGCGGAAACTGCCGGTGGCGTCACCTACGTGCTCGACGTCGCGCCGGCCGGCATGACGATCGATGAGAATACGGGCCAGATCTCGTGGACCCCGCTGTCTTCGCAGGGCGGGGCGCAATCGGTCGTGATCCACGCGATCGACTCGTCCAGCAACGTGGGTCAGCAGGCGTTCGATATTGCGGTCAACACCTCTCCAACGCTGCAACCGATCAGCGATCGGGAGATCCTCGAAGAACTGACGTTGACGTTTACGGCGGCTGCCCAGGACGCCGACGGGCCCCTTGTGTTCAGCCTCGACGCGGGAGCCCCCGCCGGCGCAACGATCCATCCAGACACGGGCCTGTTCACATGGACCCCCACGCCGGCCCAAGGCCCGGCCGACTATTCGATCACGGTGCGAGTGACCGACGCCACGGGCCTCTCGAGCACGCAAACCGTCAACGTCGCCGTCCTCGACCAGTTGCTGATCATCGTGGGCGACCACGTGTTGCTGGCCGACACGCCCGGGCAAGAGATACAGATCTTCGTCACCGGCGGCGATGACGTGCAGGGGTTGAATTTGAACGTCATGGTCGCCGACGGCGGCCCGGAAGTGGGCGGCACGATCATCGGCCCGACCATCGAGGACGTCGACGTTCAGACCGGAACGATCTTTGCTGATAATACGACCGGCCAGACGTCTGCCCCCGAGCCGACCGAAGTCCCGCAGTGGGAAGGCCGCACGATCGTTACGGCCTCCGGCACGGTTTCGGCCGAGGGACTGCTGGCCACGATCACGATCGACACGACGGGCTTCACGGTCGGCACATGGGACCTGATCGTCAGCGAAACGCTCGGGTATAAGTCCGATTTCGCCGGTATTGTGCCGTCCGTGATCGACGGGCGGATTATCATCGAACGCACCGGAAACACCGCACCGACGGCCGTCGACGACGATTACACCGTGGCCGAAGGAGAAACGCTCACCGTGCCGGCCGACGGCGTGCTGACCAACGACAACGATCCGGACGGCAATCCGATCTCGGCCGTGTTGGTCGACCAGCCGGACCATGGAACGCTCGCGCTCGACGGGAACGGCTCGTTCGTCTATA
>JAZFUB010000505.1:0-6947 GCA_036447015.1 Thermoguttaceae bacterium
CGGGCTCGGAGGCCCATCGTACAGGTTGTTTCCGAATGATTCACGGCCTGGCAGCGAACCGCAAAGGCACGCACACACGAGGGGTGCGATATAGCTCCACAGGACTGTCTCCCGCCAAGAACCGTCGCAAAAATCGTCCGCGGAGCCGGGATTTCGGCTAGAATGTGAAATAGTCGGGTCTGGCCGGCGCCGGGGCGGAATATTCTTGCCGCTCGCGGCCGAATTCATGGGTGCTCGGGTATCTTGTGTGATTCGGAGAGACACCGGGGCCGGAGCATCGAGCGTCGGAGAGGAGTCGCGACTTTGGCACTATCGCTGGAGCAGTTCAACCGCTGGGTGACCGATCACGGTGCGACGATGTATCGAATCGCCTATCGTATGGTGGGCGATCAGCATCAGGCCGAAGATCTGGTCCAGGAAACGTACCGATCGGCATGGAAGAGCCGGCGGTTGTTCAAGGCGGGCGGCAGCGAGCGGGCCTGGCTGGCTTCGATCCTGCGGCGTCGGGTTGCCGACCATTGGCGACGCCCGCGACCGCCGACCGTGCTTGCCGGCGACCAGAATCTCGATGTGAGCTACCCGGCCGACGATCCGTTGCGCGACGATTTTACCGACGAGATGCAGCAGGCCCTGCGCCAATTGCCCAACGACCTGCGCGAAACACTCTTGCTGGTCATCGTGGCCGAACTGACGCATCAGGAAACGGCCGACCTGCAGGGGATCCCGCTGGGAACCGTCCTCTCGCGAGTCAGCCGTGCCCGAAAGAGGCTCCGGGAATATTTTATGGCCGCCAGTGGTAAATAGTGTATTGGAGAGGAAACTCGAAGAAGATGCTGTCGCCCGATTCCCATCCCGAACGACGTAGAGATGTCCGAGCACAGGATACCTGGTTGCGGGACGTTCCGTTGCCGGAGAATCTGCTTCGGCGGCTGCGATTGGCGGCTGCGGCGGACGACGAAGGTCTCGATGCGTTGCTCTGCGAGGTGCCGGTGCCGTCGGGCCTGGACAAGCGGCTGAGGCGATCGATCTTCGTCGTGGAAGGAGTGTCCGACGAAACCTTCGACGAGACGATTCGCGAGGTCCCCGTGCCTCGAGGACTGCACGACCGGTTGCGACGATCGATCTTGGCCGACGACGAAGGGCTCGACGAGACGATTCGCAACGTGCCGGTACCGGTCGAAGTGGTCGGCCGTGCCCGGCGCGTGCCGAAACACCGAATCCGCCTGGCCCGGTTGTCGCGATGGGCCACGGCCGTCTCGTTGGCGCTCGCCATCGGTTTTTCCTACGCCGGCGCGATGCTCGCCCTGCTCGTGGCGATCTATCCCCATCCGGCCGACATGCCCCGGCGGCCCCGGTTGGCATCGTCCCTGACAATCGAGATGCTCGACGACTCGGGCGATAGGGGGCTCGTGACGATCGGCTCGACACCGAATGTGCCGCGACAATTCGTGCCGCAGGACTTGTCGATGCCGGACATCGCACTGTTTCAGTGGGATCGTCCGTTGGAGGCACCGCTGCCGTTGATCATGACACTCTCGTCGACCGCCGACCCATTGCTCGAGCTTCATCTGTTCCCCAACGACCTGCTCGGCGCGCACGACACGCTCGACAAACTGCCCGACTTGGAGAAGGCACGCGGCCTGGTTCCCCGAGGCATGGATGTACCGCTGGTGCCCGGCTTCGACTCGAGATTCTGGATCGAGTACGGCGTTCACCCGTTCGTGGTCCCGGCGATGCATGCCGACTTGCGTAGCACGGTCGTGCCGTTGGACATCGACGCGTCGAGCTATGAACTGACCCGGCGTCACCTGGAGGACGGGCGATTGCCTCCCGCCGACACGGTGCGTACGGAAGAATTCCTCGCTGCGGTCGACTATGAACTTCCCGAGCCGAAACAGGGAGCTTTGGAACTCTCGACGGCCGGCGGCCCTTCGCCCTTCGGCGGCCCTTCGCCCTTCGGCGACGAGGGAACGCTGCTGCTGCAGGTCGGGGTCCAAGCCCCCGGTTTCAGCGACCGGCAACGCGAGCCGTCCCATCTGGTGCTGGCGGTCGATGTGTCGACCAGCATGCGATGGGAAGGCCGGCTGCAAACGATTCGCCGGGCCGTGAAAGACCTGGCCCAGCGCCTGGGACCCGACGATCGCATCTCGCTGGTCAGTTTCGACGAAGGGGCGACCCTGCTGATCGAAGACGTCGGTCCGGGCGAGGCCGACCAACTCATCGCCGCGGTGAACTTGCTTTCCACCCGGCACTCGACCAACGTGGGTGCCGGTCTGCAATTGGCCTACACGGTCGCACAACACTGGACGCTGCGCGGCCCGGTGGCGGCTCGGGTCGTCCTGCTGACCGACGGTCTGGCGGAGCTCGACCGCGGCACGACCGACCGGATCGAGCAGCGGTTGGCCGAGGCCCGATCGCGTGGGATCCGCCTTGATGTCATCGATCTGAGCCACGAGCAAGATCCCGATCGCCAACTGGCCGGTTTCGCCGCCTCGGGCGGTGGTACTGCAAGCCGGGCGACCAATGCCGATCAGGTCCGCTGGTCGCTGCTGGAGATTCTCACGGGAAGTTCCCAGTTGGTGGCCGAGCGGGTCCGTTTGAAGGTGACCTTCAATCCGAAGACCGTGGTCGCCTACCGACTGTTGGGCCACGAGGCCAAGGCATTGGCCGGGCTGATGCCGGTTGATCCCGAGTGCGATTTTCACTGTGGCCGATCGGCAACCGCGCTGTACGAACTCCACCTGAAGCCGGGCAAGAGCGGCGGCAGCGACGTGGCGGTCGCCGAATTGACCTGGCAGGAGCCGGGGCACGGTTCGGCCCAGCGCCGGAAGCTGACTCGCAAGATCCACCGCGGGCAGTTCGCCACCGAGTTCGTCCAGGCCCCGTTGGCGTGGCAAGAGGCCGCACTGGTTGCCGAAACGGCCGAAATCCTGCGGAATTCCCCCTTCGTCAGTGCACCGAACAACTCGCGTGCCGCGGCATTGGCCCAAGTCTTGAAGCTCGCCGGCGAGGTCGACACCCGGCTATACGAACGTCCCACATTCGTCGATTTCCTCGAATTGGTGCAGCAAGCGATGGGGGCCAGGTAGCACAGCCGTGGCGGGGTGTTTCGGCCCATTCGATTTGCGAACGTTGTGCAATATAACGCTATAATGATTCTATACTTAGGGAGTGTGGAGATGTGAGGATGCCGTGGGGACCCGCCGGTCGGGTTCCTTGTCGGCCAAGCCGTACGAGGTTAACCTAGTGACAGGTTGACCTGACAGTGTTGCGAGATGCT
The DNA here is from genome assembly GCA_036447015.1 of Thermoguttaceae bacterium. GTDB lineage: Bacteria > Planctomycetota > Planctomycetia > Pirellulales > Thermoguttaceae > JAZFUB01. The sequence goes on from JAZFUB010000505.1 coordinate 3,281, forward strand.
CACCCGAACCGGACGGCCCGGAACGCGCCCGGTCGCACCGCCGCTGTCGAGTCACGATACGATCGATTTGTGATGGAGTTAAGAGGTTCTTAGCGTTTTGCCAAGCCCGAAGATCCGGGTCCCCTTTTGTAGGTCAGGCTGTGCCTGACGCAAGAAAGGCCCTACGGAGGAGAGTTTCGTCAGGCACAGCCTGACCTACGGTCAAGCGAAAGTGATTGGATAGTTCGAGGATCATAGCGATGAGATCTGCAAACCGGTGGCGTCGAATTCTGGCCCGAAGCTTGGCAGTCCTGTGGATTGGCGTGGCAGCCGGCACGACCGAGGCTGCCGAGGAGGCCCAACGCTTTCTCGACGGCCTGAGGCTGCGCGGTTACTACGACGTCGCGTTGGAGTATCTCGAGCAGGCGCGTACCAACCCGTTGGTATCGCAGGAGTTCAAGACGACCATCGACTACGAAGCGGGCGTGACGCTCATGGAGAACTCGCGGCTTGGTCGGGTCGCCTCGGTCCAGGAGCAACAACTTGGTGAGGCGCGGGATCGGTTCACGAAGTTTTTGAACGACTACTCCGACCACCCCTTGGCCGCCGGCGCCAACACGCAGTTGGCCAACTTGCTGGTCGAACGGGGCAAGATCAAGGCCTCGCAGGCCGCCAAGCCCGACCGGCCCGAAGTGGAGAAGAAACAGCTCCTCGAAGAGGCCCGGAAGCTCTACGTCGAGGCCCAGACCGTCTTCGTCGGCCTCGAAAGCCGTTTCTCCGCGGCCCACAAGGAGTTCCCGAAGCTCATCGATAAGAACGATACCAAACAGATCGAAGCGCGTGACCAGGTCCGTCTCGATCTCTTGCAGGCGCGGCTGGCATTGGCCACGGTCGTCCACGAGATTGCCCAGACCCACGAGCCGGGAAGCGCCGAAGCCAAAAAGAACCTCGAAGAGGCGGCCGCAAAGTACGCCCTCCTGTATGAGAATTACGGCACACGGCTGGCCGGACTCTATGCCCGAATGTGGGAAGGCCGTTGCTACAGGGAGTTGGGCGAGACGGAGAAGGCCTACGAAGCCTTCGAGGACCTGTTGCAGCAGACCGACGATCGACAGTCGGTTCGGGACATGAAGGCCAAAGCGATCGTGCTGCTGTTGGAAACGACCCTCCTGCCCGGCGAAACGACTTTCGAGAAAGGCCTCGCCGAGGCCGTGAACTGGGAAGAGGATGCCCGGGGACGCGAGGAAACCAGTCCCGACGGGTTGGCGATCAAGTACTTGGCCGGCGACGTGGCCCTGCAGTACGCCCGCTCGTTGAAGAAGAAAGACGACGCCGACAAGAAGACCGACACCATCAACCAAGCGAGGAAGTTCTTCAAGGCGGTGGCCAGTCTACCGGGCGAGTATCAAAAACAGGCCAAGGCCAAGCTGCGGCAGGCGGAGTTCGGTGGAACCGACGGCGAGCTACCCGAGCCGATCGATTTCGCCGAGGCCAACGACCGGGCGCTCGACGAGTTGGATCGGATGCAGGACACGAGTCTCGGCGCGGACGAGATTGCGGCGGCCCGCGACGAAGCGATCAAGTACTTCCGCCTGGCGATCACGATGCGTACGCCCGAGACGTCGGCCGAGGACATGAACCTCATTCGCTACCGCCTGGCCTATCTGTACTGGATGGCGGGCGACGTCTACGAGGCGGCCGTGATCGGCGAGTTCCTGGCCCGGCGCTATCCCAACGCCATGGGAGGCCGGCAAGGAGCGAAGATCGCCATGGCCGCCTATGCCAAGATGGCCGCGGATGCCCAGGCTGCCCGGAAGAAAGCCCAAGAGAATCCGGGCGACCTCCTGCAGGCGGAAATCGATGAAATGGCCGCCACGGCCAGTTTCGCCAATCGGCGAATGGTCGACGTGGCCGAGTACATCACCGACGCCTGGGCCGGTCAGCCCGAGGCGGCCGAGGCATGGATGATGCTCATCCGCACGGCCGTGATCGAAGGGGACCTGGACAGCGCCATGCAGATCATCGAGAAGATCGCCCCCGACGCACCGGGCCGCGGCGGCGCGGAACTGATGGTCGGCCAGGCCCTGTGGAGCCGATACGTCAAGGCGACCATCTTGCCCGAGGACCAACGACCCGAGGCCGACGAACTGACTGCACAGCTCGCCGAGGCAAGATCGATGCTCGAAGCGGGCGTGGGTCGGCAGCGCACCGAAGTCGAAAACGGCGTAGAAGTCACCTACTCGCTGGTCGCCTCGATCCTTTCGCTGGCCCAGATGAACATCAATGCGGGCGAAATGGAAGAGGCCGTCGCGTGGCTAGAGGCCCCGAAAGTCGGTGCCCTGACACTGGTCGAGGCCGAGCATCCGGTTACCGATCGGGGGAATTTTCGCGTCGAAACCTACAAGGCGGCCCTGCGTGCCTACGTGTCGGTCCAGGAGTTGGAGAAGGCCGAGGCCGTCATGAAATCGCTCGAAAGCCAGGGCGGTGACGATCCCGACGGCGGCGGAAACCTGACGAGAATCTACATCAGCCTCGGACGCCAACTCGAAGAGATGCTCAACCAGCTTCGGCTCGACAACAATCAGGCCAAGGTGGCCCAGGTGACGAAGGGATTCGAACTGTTCCTCGACCGCATCGCCGGACGTGAACAGGGCAATACGTTCAACTCGCTGAACTGGGCGGCCGAAACGTACTTCAGCCTCGGCAACAGCAAGCTCGGCTCGGAGGCGATCGGCTATTACGAGAAAGCGGCCAAGACGTATCAGAAGATTCTCCAGCAGTGCAAAGCCTATCCGAGTTTCGCCACGCAGCCCAACGCCACGCTGATCATTACACTGAGATTGGCTGCGTGCTATCGCCACATGGGCGACTACTCCAACGCTTTGAAGTTGGTGCTGGCGATTCTCAAGTCGAGCGAACGACCGATCGTCAGTGCCCAACTCGAGGCGGCCTATTCGTACCAGGCTTGGGGCGAAGAGAAACCGACCGCTTACAAGCTGGCCATCATGGGAAGCGAGAAGCACCGCGAGATCTGGGGATGGGGAAGAATTGCCGCCCGGGTCATACGCAGTCCCGACCATATGCACATCTTCCACGAGGCTCGCTACAATCTGGCCTACTGCCGGTTCCAATGGGCCCTGAGCATGAGCTCGACCGAGAAGAAAGCGATGCTTGCTCAGGCCGAGAAGGATATCCTCATCATCGAGCGGCTCTATCCCGACATGGGTGGTGCGGGGTGGCGGGGAAAATACGATGATCTGCTGAGGAAAATCCAAAAAATGCGCCGCGTGAAGGTTACCGGCCTGAAACCGCTCGAAACGGAATAATCGATGGCCCTTCGATGGAATAGGGAATTGAGAAGAGAACCTCCGAATAAGCTAGGGAGAATTTCATGAGAACGCGTTGTCTGATTGTTGCCCTCGGCGGGTGCCTGGCCGTGTGCCTTGCCGCATGCGGCGCCCGAGCCGATACCGTATATAAGACGACCGGGACGACCTACGCTACGGTTAAGAGCACGTCGTCGCTGAAGATCGTCGTGATCGAACAGAGCACGTTGGAGGCCGAGATTCCGGTCAACGAAATCATCAAGATCAGTTTCGACGGTGAACCGTCGACCATGAAAACCGCGAGGGCCGAACTGCTTCGTGGGAACTATGAAGCGGCCGTCGAAGCGCTCGACAAGGTCCAG
>JAZFUB010000506.1:0-6364 GCA_036447015.1 Thermoguttaceae bacterium
GACAGCCGCCGAACAGAAAGCGGCACTTCCGTTCCAGACTCGTCTCGCCCAATACGCGTTTGATCAATTGATAAGACATGACGTCAGCAGAAGACTGAAGGAAATTAGCCTAACTTTCGTATTCTACGGAAATTAGGGCAATGATGCCAGAGGAATACGCCGACCCCCTGAAGATGTCAAATCCTACGTTGCGGTTACAGCATATTCAGCGGATCGACGTCGACGATCCACTGAACGTCTTTGGGTGACTGAAGTTCGGCCGTCGCCCGACGGACAGCCGTGCGGAGTTTCTCGCCTTCGGGCCCCTGCAACTGGATTTGGAACCGGTATTTCCCCCGCAATCGGGCAAACGGGGCCGGCGCCGGGCCGAGAACTCGGGCCTCGGCCTGCTCCTGTTGAAGTGCCTCTTCGAGCCGCTGGGCCAGATAGCCCGCAAACTCGCGTGTCGTTTCTTCCAATGGACCTCGGATCACCAGCCGAATCATCGACGCAAACGGCGGGTAGCGAAGCATCCGGCGAATCGGCAGTTCCGTAGCCGCAAAGGCCGCATAATCGTGACGAACGGCCGCCTGAATGGCCGGGTGCTCGGGATTGAACGTCTGGACCAGCACGCGGCCTCCCTTCTCACCCCGACCGGTTCGGCCGGCCACCTGCGTGACCAAATGAAAGGTCCGCTCGGCCGCCCGAAAGTCGGGCAGGTGCAGGGCCGTGTCGGCATTGATCACACCGACGAGCGTCACGTTGGGGAAATCGAGCCCCTTGGCGATCATCTGCGTGCCCAGCAGGATTCGCACTTTACCCGAGCGAAACAATTCCAACGCCCGTTCGTGGCTGCCGTGGCCTCGCATCGTGTCCGTATCCATCCGCAAACAGGCGACGCCGGGGAATCGGGCCTGGATTTCGGCCTCCAGCCGTTGCGTCCCCTGGCCACTGTAGCGGATCCCGGCGAACTCGCACTCGGGACACGCGGTCGGAGCCGGCACCTCGTAATCGCAGTAGTGGCAAAGCGCGATCTGTTGCGTTCGGTGGTGCGTCAGTGCGATATCGCAGTCGGGACATCGCACGACATGGCCACACGCGGGACACTGAATGTGCGTCGAGAAACCGCGGCGATTCAGCAAAAGGATGACCTGATCGCCCGCTTCGAGCGACGCGCCGATGGCCGCGTGCAATTGTTGGCCGATCGCTCCGCGCGACTGGCGGCGCCGTGTTTCGTTACGCAGATCGATCGTTCCGACGTTCGGTAGCGGACGATCCATCACGCGGCGCGGCATCTCGACCAGCGTATATTCGCCCGTCTGGGCCCGGCTCCAACTCTCCAGCGACGGCGTGGCCGAGCCCAAGATCAGCGGCACGGCCTCGGCTTCGGCTCGGGCAATGGCCACATCACGAGCATGATACCTTGGGGCCGTCTCCTGCTTGAACGACGACTCGTGTTCCTCGTCCAACACGATCAGCCCCAGCTGCAGCACGGGAGCGAAGATCGCGCTGCGGGCGCCGACGACCACCGAGACCTCGCCGCGCACGATCCGCTGCCAGTGCCAGTGTCGTTCGGCGTCGGTCAAGTGGCTGTGCAAGACGGCCACCTCTCCGAATCGCGAGCGAAACCGCCCGACGGTCTGCGGCGTCAGACTGATCTCCGGCACCAGGACGATCGCCTGCCGGCCGAAATCGATAACCTCTTGGATCGCTTGAATATAGACCTCGGTCTTGCCGCTGCCGGTCACTCCATGCACGAGGACCGTTTTGTGCGTTTTCGAGTTGAGCGTTGCCCGGATCGCATCGAGTGCCTTCTGCTGGTCGTCGTTCAGCACCAGATGTTCTTCGCGAGCCGTCTCGGGCTGGTCGTCTCGCTTGCTCTGAACACGGGCCGTGCGTGCGCGGATCAGGCCTTTGCGCCTCAGTGCCGTGATCGGTCCCTGCGCGCATTTCGCCGCCCGGGCCAACTCCTTGGGTGTCATTGCCCGTCGCTCGACGGCGAGCACTTTCATAACGGCCGCCTGCTTCTCGGTCAGTTTCAACTCGACCGTCCGGGCCGCCGCTTCGCAGTCGAGGCTCAAAAGCGTGGTCAGCCGGGTGCCGGCCTGGCCGCGGATCGCCGAGGGCAACACGGTTTCGAGCACCTGAACCCAGCTACACAGGTAGCGATCGGCGATCCATCGGGTCAGCCGGAGCATGGCCGGCGAAAGGAGGCTTTTGCGATCAATGAGCTCCGTGACCGGCTTGAGGCGTCTGCCGGCAGTCGAGCGTTGTTCCAGACCGACGCAATAACCCTCGACCGCCCGGTTGCCGCGTCCCAAAGGCACGCGAAGACGGCACCCAAGCTCCAGCCCGTCACGCAATGCGTCGGGCACCACGTAGTCGAACTGCTGGGCGGGCCCCTTGGCCAAAACGACCGAAGCCACCAATTGGTCCGACTCGTCGTCCTGCTCCCACGGCTCGGGTTGCGTATCAAAGAGATTGCGTGGTTGGTCGGACATCGAATAGGATAAGGTGTACGGTAGCTGGATTCGCAAGAATTCAGGCGGGTGCTTTGACGGGAAACCCGTACGATGGCCCTCCGAGGCCGTCGGAAAGGCTGGATTGTTTCGACGACGGCCTCGGAGGGCCATCGTACGGGTTCTTTTCCGACAAAGCCTAGCCACGAGTGGGAACAGAGCACTACAGGGCAATATCCCACCTTTGACACCCCCTTTCAAGGCATGGTGAAACGATGCGACTCGGTATTTTCGGCGGTAGCTTCGATCCCCCACATCACGGACATTTGCTGCTGGGGGAGTGTTGCCGCGAGGCCTGTCGGCTCGACCAGGTCTGGTTCCTGCCGACGGCCGTCCCACCCCACAAGCAGGACAAAGAACTCACGCCGGCCGAGGCACGCATCGAGATGCTCCAATTGGCCATTGCCGGCAACCCGGCGTTTTCGGTCAGCTCGTACGAAACCGAGCGGGGTGGAGTGAACTACACGATCGACACCTTGGCCCATTTCCGCCAAGAGGATCCCGATGGAGAGCTGTTCTTCCTGCTCGGCGCCGACATGCTCCATGATCTGCCCAATTGGCGTCAGGCCGCAAAAGTCTGCGAATTGGCCACGCCGGTCGTCGTCAGCCGACCGGGCACGGGCCGGCTCGACTTCGACGCCTTGGCACCGATCGCCACGGCCCAGCAAATCGACACGATCCGACGCCATCAGGTCGAGATGCCACAGATCGAGATCAGCAGCACCGAGATCCGCCACCGAGTCGGCCGGCAGTCAAGCATCCGATATCGCACCCCCCGGTCAGTGGAAAAGTACATCGAGACCCACGGGCTGTATCGGGGAGAGATTGGAACCACAGATGAACACGGATAGACACAGATAGAGGAGAAATAGGGTTAAGAGGGACAGCCGGAATCGTCTTGCCGACACTTGCTTGATCTGTGTTGATCCGTGTTCATCTGTGGTTCCCTTCCCCTGGACCCTTCTCCAACAGCGATGTACACTTGAGAGCTTCCCTTCGGCCGAAGCCCCATCCCCAGGAGCTTTGCCCTCACCATGGAAATGGACCAACTGGTTGCCCTCTGCAAACGACGAGGGTTTCTCTTCCAATCGAGTGAGATTTACGGCGGTCTGCAAGGCTTTTGGGACTACGGACCGTTGGGGGTTGAGTTGAAGCGAAACGTTCGCGAGGCCTGGTGGCACGATATGGTCACCTCGCACGACGAGTTGGAAATCTCCAGCGGCGCCCCGTCGACCCATGAAATGACCGGCCTGGATTGCACGATCATCATGCACCCGCAGGTCTGGAAGTGCTCGGGCCACTACGACCTGTTCCACGATTACATGGTCGACTGCCGCGAGTCGAACCGCCGCTATCGCTACGATCAGGTTCAAGGACGTTGGGCCGAGGTCGACGGCAACCGGATCTTCGTGGCGACGAATACCTCGGGCGACGAGGCCATGGAAGACACGCAGCGCCGGGCCATGAAGTTCTTCAACCTGCGAGCCAAGCACGCCGACCGACTGAGTTGGGTCGGCTCGCTCATGTCGCTGACGGACGTGGAGAATCTGGCCGAGGTCTTGGGACCCGACGCGAAAACGCCCGGCACGCTGACCGAGCCGCGCGAGTTCAACCTGATGTTCAAAACGATCGTCGGCGCCTTGGGCAGCGAAGAGGATGCGGCCTTCCTGCGCCCCGAGACGGCCCAGGGGATCTTCGTCAATTTCAAGAACGTGTTGGACAGCACCCGGGTGAAGATCCCCTTCGGCATCGCACAGATCGGCAAGAGTTTTCGCAACGAGATCACGCCGCGCAATTTCACCTTTCGCTCGCGCGAGTTCGAGCAGATGGAGATCGAGTTCTTCTGCCGTCCCGACACCTCGCCCGAGTGGTACAAGTACTGGCGCGATCGGCGCTACCAGTGGTACATCGACCTCGGTTTGGCCGGCGATCGGCTGATTCTGCGGGAACACGACCAGGACGAGTTGAGCCACTATTCTTGCGGCACGGCCGACATTGAATACGCGTTTCCGTTCCTGGGGGAAGGCGAATTCGGCGAACTCGAGGGCGTTGCCCATCGGGGCGACTTCGACCTGCGCAGCCACATGGAAGGAAAACTGGTCCGCGAGGGTGACGAATTGGTCGTCGAAAAAGACGAGCACGGCCAACCGCGTCATCGCGGCAGCGGCAAGGACCTCTCGTACTTCGACGACCAGACGAAGGAGCGGTTCATTCCACACGTGATCGAGCCCTCGGCCGGTGCCGATCGGGCCACGCTCGCGTTTCTCTGCGAGGCCTACCACGAGGACGAAGCGCCCGACGACAAGGGCAACATGAAGAAACGCGTCTACATGAAGTTCCATCCTCGGCTGGCCCCGATCAAGGCGGCCGTCTTCCCGTTGGTCAAGAAAGACGGGATGCCCGAGGTGGCCAAGCAGATCTACAAGACCCTAAAGCCGAACATGACGGCCTTCTATGACGAGAAGGGTGCCGTGGGGCGCCGCTATCGCCGCCAGGACGAAGTGGGCACCCCGTTCTGCATCACCGTCGACGGGCAAACCCTACAGGACGGGACCGTCACGATCCGCGACCGCGACACGCTCGACCAGTGGCGAGTGAAGAAGGAAGATTGCGTTGAAGAGATCCGGGGACGACTTGGGACGTAGGGGCCGGCTAAGAACTCGTACAGGAATTACTTCCCTATTTGGCTATGAGCAGTGAGTTTTGAGCTATGAGCAGTGGGAAAGCCCATGACTCAAAGCTCACTGCTCACTGCTCAAAGCCAACACCCAAGAACTGAATCGGGAAGTTATTCCTGTACGAGTTCTAAAAGAGTCGTGTGCCACTGCTTGCTTGCAAGCAGTGCCGTCCCAGACTCGGCAAAAACACGGCTAACAAGTAAGCTGCGCCACACACCGATCTCGACTACCCGTCGTGCTGCATGAGCTTGACGGCCAATAGATCGAGTTGGCCTTTGAGATCGCTCAACAGCAGTTCGGGCCCGGCTCCGTCGGCCAGGTGCGAGTAGAACGCGCCGGCCGAGGGGCCTCGCGTCGTTCCGAGCATGGTGGTCGTCGCCTTCAGTTCGTGAAGCTGCTCGTCGACGTCGTCGAGCTTGTCGGCCGCCTGGCGGCTGTCGTGCCAAAGCCGATCGAGTTGCAGGACCAGTCCGATCAAAAGCGCGATCTGGCCACACAGCGCGATCGGCATGCCGACGTCCCAAAGCTCGCTTCGGTCGGTGTAGATCGACCATCCCAGGAGGATCCCGCCGCAAACGAAGGCCATCGTTCCCAGCGATAAGGCAATCCAGACCAGGCCGGCCATTGTGGAGTGTGACCGAGTTGACTTTCGCTTGGCGGCGCGTGCGGACTTGGCCGAGGGCAACGGATGCCAGGCAGCGGGACCGGCATGCGACGGGTCCAGTCGTGCGGCCTCCTGTTGATAGGCGGCCGCGGTACGGCCGGAGTTCGGTTTCTCGGTACCGAGCACTTGTTGGATGTGCTGTAACTGTTGGTCGAGTTCCCAAGGATCGCAGGCCGGCGGCTCCGGTTCGGTCACGGCCACCTGTTCGTCGTTCGGGGCCACGTCGACACCAGGCGGCCCTGGCGACACATGCAATTCCCCGCTGCATCGGGGGCAGGAGTACCCATCCCCCTCGGAGGAGGCAGTTCCCGGCACGTCTTGTTGGCAACAGTTACACCACATGGTGTTCTTACAATCGGCCACCCGGGTGTAAAGCTGTAACGATTTCGTAGAATTTGCGGGTTACGCCGGGTTGTCTATGGATCCGGAGCTACGTTCGCCAGAACGTGGGGCGTCTCCGAGGGTTACGACCCACGTTCTGTAAGTATTCGCCGAACCCGTGCCAACTGTACGATGGGCCTCCG
>JAZFUB010000507.1:0-3549 GCA_036447015.1 Thermoguttaceae bacterium
CGGACATCACCGCCGTGGCGTCGGGCAATCTGGCGGACGATCGCCAATCCGGCGCCCGTCCCTTCGACGTCGCGGCCGACGGCGCGCTGAAACAGTTCGAACACCCGCTCGCGGTATTCGGGAAGAATCCCCGGTCCGCAATCGCGAATCACGATTCCCTGGACGGGGGCAGCCTGCACAGAGTCGGACGTTTCAGGGCAGTACGTATCAATCTCGACGGCTTCAATTTCGACGATCGGCGATTCGCCGTCGCGCGTGAATTTCAGGGCGTTGGCAACCAGATTGTAAATGGCCTGGGTTGCCCAAATGCGATCGACGAACAGCCGCGGCAACTCGCCGGTCACGAAGACCATGGCCCGGGATTCGAGGATCTTCGTCTCCAATCGCTGCAGCACGTCGTCGACGATCTCCGCCGCATCGACCCACTCCGACGGCGTGACCATGCGTTGGGCGCGGGAAAGCGTGAGGATGTCGGCGACGAGCCGGTCCAACCGCTTTGCGCCGCGGATAATGCGGCTGAGGAAGTCTCGACCCTTGCGATCGAGCCGATCGGCATACCGGCTGTCGACCAACTCGGCGAAGTTCTGGATCGTTCGCAACGGTTCACGCAAGTCGTGCGACGTGACGTAGAAGAGCGTTTCGAGATCCTTGTTTTTCTCCTTCAGTTGCTCCTCGGCCTGCTTTCGCTGGGTGATGTCGACGAAGTTTTTGACGATTCCGAGCAGTTCACCGCCCGGGTCACGGTAGGGAATCGCCGTCACGGCACAGGAGACGACGCTCCCGTCGGCGCGTGGCTGATCCACTTCGTAGTCGACACGTTGCTGCCCGGCAGTGATCCGCTTCAGCGCACAGCGCTTGGTGTGGCACTTGGCCGACTGCCAGATTTCACAACATTTCCTGCCGAGCACCTCCTCTCGCCGAACGCCGAAGAGTTCGCAGAACGGATCGTTGACCCGCGAAATGCCGAGTTTCTTGTCGATCACGCACAGCGGATCGGCCGCGTCGAAGATCAGTTGGAGCTCGTAATGGGCCCGTTTCAGCGCCTTCTCGGTCCGTTTACGTACGGCCCGTTGCTTGGCTTCGCTGGCCTCGATGCCACGCACCATCGGGTCGGCGATTTGGAAGAAGCAGAACGACCCGACGGCGATCATCAGGACGGCAATCGTGCCGGTGACGATGCCGGCCTCGACGAACGGGGCCCGGACTTCTCGCGTGTCGATCTTGGCCACGACGCCCAGCCCGATGCCTTCGACCGGTTCATAGGCGGCCAGCACCCGATTCCCCCGGTAGTCGAGTCCGACCAGCGTCCCCGCCCGGCCGGACAACGCGTAGCGCATCGGCTGGGCGTTTTCGGAGTTCCATGGAATCACCAGGGGCTCGTCGCCGTCGGGATGCCGATGCCGAAGGAGGAAGACGATTCGATTTCCCTCACGCTGGCCGAGCACGAACTCGCCCGTGCGGCCGAAGCCCCGATAGTGTTCGTGGGCATCGATGATTTGCGAGAGGGTGGCCGCGCGAGCGTCTGCCGAGCGGATCGTGTTGCGGTTCAACTCGCCATGCCGGCTGACCGCTTCGATCAGTCGGGCATGGACCTTGACGGTTTCGACCAACTGCTCGCGCCGCTGCCTGAAGGCTTGACGATACTGCATCGTCGCGGAGAGGACCACGACGGCCAGCGCGATGCTCGCCAGAATCAGGGTCGACGCGAGAAAGATCGTTCGACGCTGCCGCGTTGGCGGATGCTTCATCTTGGGTCCTCTCCTCTACAGGCCGTGCAAGCCGGCGACGGCAGTTCGGCCCGAAACCGCTCGATGAGTTGCTCGGACTGTGTCTGAACGGCCCACACGCCTTTGACATCGAGCCCGATCGCCGACAACTTGGTGCCCGGCATGTTGCGGGTGGCGTCGTTCCAGCCGCCTCGGACGCGATCGACGATCGCATCGGTCCGCCGCTCGGGACATCGGGCGACCACGACCCAGCGATCCGGCTCGCACTGCACGACCAGGTCGTCGCCTCGGAACAGACCCTGAATCAGTTCGTCGGCCAGATCGGACAGACACGCCTTAGAGGGCGAAGCGAGGACTCCACCGGGCAACTCGGCCGTCAACAGGGCTGCCGTGCCGGGGCTCTCTAGATGGTTCAGTCTGCTCAAGTAGCGGGCGACCAGTTCCCTCGGTTCGAAGATGGGAACGCTGAACGAAAAGGTGGCTCCCTGGCCCGGTTGACTTTCCACGTCGATCTGCCCCAGGTTCAGCGCAACTAACTCCTTGGCGATCCCGAGCCCCAACCCGAAGCCTTTCGTGCTGTTTCGGGTCGCGCCCTGCACTTGATGGAAACGTTCGAAGATCAACTGCAAATTGTCCGGATCGATTCCCGGGCCGTTATCCGAGACTCCCACATGGACCTCACCCGCCTCGGCGTCGTGCCTGGCCCAAAGCCGAATGAAGCTCAATTCCCCCGAGAACTTGATGGCGTTGGTTACCAGGTTGGTGATGACACGGCCGATTTTCTCGCCGTCGCAGTAGACTTCGGGCAGGCCGTCGTCGAGCGTAATCTCCAGCAGCACCTTCCGGATCGCCGCTTTTCGCTCCAATGCCGGACGAACGTGGTCGACGATGCGATCGAGCCGCGACGCACGTCGCCAGACACGCAACAGCCCGGCCTCCAATTTGCTCACGTCGAGCATGTCGTCGACCATGATCGTCAGGTCGTCGACCCGATCGCTCGCGACGTCGAGAAACCCGCGTTGTTGCGTGGAGACATGGCCGACAAGGCCGTCGCGAATCAGCGTGACGTACTCCTTGATTACCGTCAACGGGGTGCGAAACTCGTGCGATACGTTGTCGACGAACTGGTGGGCCGTCTCGTAGAGCTGTGCCAGCCGCTTGTTGTTCTGGTCGAGCAGGTCATTGGCGCGCTGAAGCTGAATCAGCATCTGCTGCCGCTGCAAGGCATAGCGCAGCACACGTTCGAGGCTGCGACTGCTGACGTCGCCTTTGTAGAGATAGTCCTGCGCACCGTGGGCGACCGCGTCGACCCCCACTGCCGGATCGCTGTTGCCGGTGAGCACGACGACCGGCGTCTCGGGGCATAGCCGACGAATCCGCAAGAGCGCCTGCAGATCGTGTGCATCGGGCAACCCCAGATCGAGCAGGATGACATCGAAGCTCTCCGCCTCCAGAAGCGTGCCGGCGGCAGCCAGGCGGTCGACGTGCTTCAGTTGGAAGTCGGCCGGATCGGCACCGGCAAGCGCTTCGCGCACGAAGGCCGCATCGTCGGGGTTATCTTCAACCAACAAGGTTCGAACGCGCGTCCTCGACATACCTGCCCCTTATGCCGTGCCGAATAGCACCTCTTCGCCCGGCGGCCCCATGCGCTGTTTTGCGTGGTCCCCCAAGGCACTCCACCGGAATCCTAGATCACATTTGCGTCATGGGAACGGTTGCAGGCGAGCGAAGGAAAAAAAGGGGCCCCAACGGGAACGATTTTCCTCTTGGGCAGCAAGCACGAGGAAGCGGTGGGAGAAGCAGCATGAAAAGAAGAGACGGT
>JAZFUB010000508.1:0-6679 GCA_036447015.1 Thermoguttaceae bacterium
ATGCTCGCTGGTGTAGGTTTGCAGGACTTCGCCGGTGGCCCGATCGAACAGGAAGGCCTTGCCGGACCAGGCTTGGTCGGTGTATTCATACTGTGCGCCGATCAGGATGTTGTCCCCCACGGCCACGGCCGCCGAGCCGAAGTCGCCCAAGCGGGAATAGGAATTGGGCGTTTCGAACGTCTGCAGCAGTTCGCCCGTCTGGCCGTCGAACAAGTAGGCGGGCGAGTCCCAGTTACCCAGCGTCGAGCCGATCAACACGTCGCCGCCGACCACCGCCATCGACACGCCGAACAAGCCTTCGCGATCGGGCTCGGGATCGAAGAACGTGTGCAGCAGTTCGCCCGAAGTGGCGTCGAACTGATAGACTCCGGAGCGGTCGAGGTTCCCGGCCGCGCTAATGACGATCGTGTCTCCCAACGCCGCCACGTAGCGCCCGAACTTATCGGCCGGGTAAGGACCGGGGTTGGTGAAGGTATTGAGTAGTTCACCGGTGGGGATGTCGAAGAGATAGGCGGCCCCGTTTTGGGCCAGATAGTTGTAGTCGCGCTGAGGCGAGCCAACCAACAGCTTGTCGCCCACCACGGCGATCGACGCGCCGAACTTGATCCCGTTTTCCGCCGCCGGGCTGGTAAACGTGCTAAGCAAGTCGCCCGTATCGCCGTCGAATAGATAGACGACGCCGGTGTTGTAACCCCACTGGCCGGTTGCGGTGATCAGCACATCGTCGCCATAGGCCGTCACCACCGCGCCGAACCGGTCGCGGGTGTTTCCGGTCGGGTTGACAAAGCTGCGGATGTACTGGCCCGTTTCGCCGTCGTAGAGGTGAACGGCCCCCGTGTCGACGGCGCCCGTGTCGTCGAACACGGCGCCGACGAGAATGTCATCGCCCAGAAACGCCACCGACGTTTCCAGTCCGGTGTCGGTGTCCGGCGCGCCGTTGGTCGGCCGCATCAGCGTGTAGACCAACTCGCCCGAGGTTCCCATGGGGTCGATCTGCAGGGTCCAGCCCTCCAGCCCGCCTTCGTTGATGTCCCGCAAGGCGTCGGCGTCGATGTCCTCGAAGACGGAGCCGGCCACGCTGTTGACGGGACTGACGGTGACGGTGACGACGATGGGGTCCGACTCCAGTTCGCCGTCGCTGGCTCGATAGGTGAACGTGTCGGTGCCGCTGTATCCGTCATCCGGGCGGTACTCGAACGAACCGTCGTCGCCCAGCGTCACGCTGCCGTGGGCGGGCCCGGTGACCACCGCAGCCGTCAGCGAATCGCCGTCGGGGTCGACGTCGTTGGCCAGAACGCCGTCGGCCGGATCGATCGTCAGCGAGCTTCCCTCGTACATTTCATAGCTATCCGCGGCAGACTCGGGAGCATGGTTCACGGCATGGGAGGACGAATCGTACGCATAGAGATTCAATCGCGCGTCGCCGGCGGAGAACCCGGCGCCGGTGCCGTCGGTCACCATCAGCCGAACGTGCCAGGGGCCCTCGTCGGCCAAGTCGCCCTCGTGCAGCAGGTCGCCCGTGCCGTCGGCGCCGCTGTAGAGCTTGGCCGTACCGGTCGGATCGATAAGGATCGACCAAGTCGAAATCGGATCGCTCGAATCGCCGTAGAGGTACGGCACCGACTCGCCACCGTCGACTCCCCAGAGCAGGTCGGTCGTCCCCTCGACACCGGACGCGGCCCAATTCAGGTCGTTGTTCTCTGCCGCCGTCGGGACGTAACCGTCGGTGATTTGGATTTGGTAATGGTTGTAGTGCGACTCGAGCACGTCGGTTGCCCAGGTGAAGTTGATCGTATGGGCATCGCCGTCGTTGTAGTCGTAGGTGGTGCGAATCCAGGCCTCGGCCCCGAAGGTCGTGGCCGATTCGGGCCCGTCGACGCGCATTTGCAGGTAGCCGTCCTCGCTACCCTCGTCGAGTATCGTCTCGTAATGGGCAAGGCTCCACTGGCCTTCAGCCGGGTCGTCCACGGTTGCCGCGCGTCGGGAGCCGCCGATGGTCCACAAGGTAGGGTCGATGGCGTTGTCTTCGAACTGATCGGCGAAGAGCAGATTGTCGATCGTCACCAGGCCGTCGTCGGGAGATCCCTCATATGCGATTGCCACCGGCTCGTCGTCGAGAGGTTTGTCGAGGTCGTTCGGCGCGACCGACAAGAGTTCGCGCCGTTCCAGCGGCTCGATCCGACTGCACCAGGGTTTGCGATTCGACGCTGTTTGGCGGCGTGATTTGCGTGAGGCCTTTCCGAGAGTTCGTGTTCCAAAAGTGATCAGACAATCAGACAGTTCGAGTATACGCATCTTGACGCTCCTTGGCGGCTACGCTGAACAAAGAGTGCGGAGAATCCGCACGGGAGAGGGGACTGACGGACAAGAGACGGGCCGAAGCCGGCCTTCTTGCTGCCCTCTTGCAATGCCGCTGAGACGACGCGCGATGTGTCGGCCGATGGCATGACCAAGAACTCTCCCCAAGAAAGAAAAGAAAAGCGAACGGATGGGGAGGAGAAAAGGTTACCGGCATTCCTAACGCCGGTATCGCAAATGTAGCTTATTATTTCAGGCTACTGACAAGAATTCGCGGGATATCTACAGCCATAGAGACGTAAGCGGTTCTCTGGACACACCTTGCGGCGGTCGAGAACGCAAACTTTTGACGGCAAGAAGTGCCGGGTGGGGATTCGTTCGCCCAAGATTCACTCGGCCAGAATCTCGATTTCCTTGAACATCACCCGCATGACGCATCCGGAGTGCATTTGCAGGGCCAGGTGTCCCTCCGGGCGGCTCGGGTCGTCGTCGAGTTGGGCCGTTTTGACGCCGTTGACTGTAACGACGACCCTTCCACCATGGGCGTCGATGGTCATCAGGTTCCAGTCGTCTTCTTCGAGGAATTTCTTTTCCTCTTCGACGGTCGGCTTGTCGAGCCATGCCCGGCCGTAGCTTTCATAGATCCCGCCCGCGCCGCTTCCGACACGGCCGACCTGGACCTGCAATCCGTGGGCCTTCTCGGGCTCCTTGATGATCGTGCGGATATAGAACCCGCTGTCACCGGAGAGGCATTTGAACTTGAACCGGACGGTGAGATCCTTGAAGGTTTTGTCGCTCACCAGCAGGCCGTAGAGTTTCTCGTTGTCGGCCCGGCCTACGAACGTGCCGTTTTCGACGGTCCACTTGCCGTCGCCCACGGGATGCCAACCGGCGAGCGATTTGCCGTCCATCAGCGGTTTCCAGGCCGACGCCTTGCCGGTTTGTTGTTTCTCCTCGGCAGCGCAAAGCGCGCCGACGAAGAGGATGCAAAGAACGATCGACAATAGAACCTTCGACAATAGAACCTTCGACGATTTCATCGGTACCTCCCTTGGTGGACATTTCATTCTACCTGGATTCCTAGCCGCCTGCATGCAGACGCGGCGGTTTTCTTGCGAGAAGATACTACCCTCAAGGAGGGTGTCGCCGATCAGGTACCGGCGGTGGGCTTCTCGGTTGTCGGCTTGTCGGCGGTGGGTCCGTTGGCCGGTCCCAATAGTTTCTCGAGATGCATGGCAAGTTCCGGGCCTCGTGCGTCCAAGGAAACGACTTTGCCGTCGGGACCAACGAGAATCAACGTCGGGATGCCCATCACGCCGTAATGGGTCGCCATCGGGTTATCCATGCCCATGGCGTCGGGGTCCTCGCTGAAGAGCTGTTTCCAGGGCAACTCGTTCTGCTTCAGGAACGCTTCGAGTGGGGCGCGACTGTCGTCGCAGTTGACGGCAACCACCTCGAACCCCTGGTCGTGGTAGAGGTCCCAGTTGCGGCGGATGTTGGGGATTTCCTGCAAGCAGGGGCCGCACCAGGTCGCCCAGAACTGGACCAACACGGTCTTTTCCTTGTAGGCTGCCCAGTCGAACGCCGTACCGTCGAGGAAGGTTCCCTCCAGGTGCATCGGTTTTCCAACCAGGTCGATGCGCCGGGCGGCCCCTTCCATCTTCGCACCGATGGCGGCGATCTCGGGTACATCGCTGGCACCGAGCAGTTTGCCGAAGTCGCGATACGCCTCGGCGGCCAGCTTCGTATTCCCGACGCGTTCGAGCGATTGGGTAGCGCCCATGACCAGCCCAACCTCGGCACGCCCGATCGGACTCTCGCCAAGGAATTCCTTGATCTGGCCAATCAGTTGCCCAAGCCTCTCGGGCCTGTCCATCATAGCCTGAGTGAGTTGGCGTTCCAGCAGAAAGGCCTTGACCTGGCGGGCAATCTCTTTGTGTCCGGCGTGCGCCAGCATGGCCGGAAAGGCTTCCAACTGCGCGGCGGCCTTCTGGTCACCAAAGCGTTGAAGCGTTACCATTGCCGTCATCTTCCAATTCACGGCGACCACCAATTCCTCTTCGGTCGGCTTGGCGGCCAGGATCTTGCCGGCAGCCACGTCGACCGCCCCGAGCACTTTCTTCTCGAATGCTCGCACCTCGTCGAAGCCGGTCCCGTCGGGTTGCATGCCGGTGAGCTGCTCGATCAGTGCGAGCAACTCGGCCGGCGTACCGTCGGGAACGGCGAACGGGTCCGGCTCGGCCGCGGCGGCGGCCGGTTCGTCGGTCCGCAGTGTCATGGCCGCCGACAAGAGAACGATTGCGGCCAGCAACGGCGTCCCAATTGCGAAAACTCTCGATCGAAACCACATAACTTGCTCTCCTCTGTTGACTGTGAGACCCAACGTCGGGCAAGCCCGACGGCTAACTTATCAACTTCTAGTGATGGTGGAATTGTCGAATCATCTCCCAGGCCTCTTCGACCGTCTCGGCGTAGCGGAACAGATCGAGGTCTTCGTCGTCGATGGTGCCTTCGTCGGCAAGGTACTGGAAGTCGATCACCCGTTGCCAGTACTCGCGGCCGAAGATGATGATGGGTATGTCCTGCATGCGGTGCGTCTGGCGCAAGGTCAGCGCGTCGAACAATTCGTCCAACGTGCCGAACCCGCCGGGAAACACCACCAACGCCTTCGCCCGAAGGATGAAATGCAGCTTCCGCATGGCGAAATAATTGAACTGGAAACAGAGCTCGGGGCTGATGTAGGGATTGGGGCTCTGCTCCCTGGGCAGACAGATGTTCAGGCCGATCGACTTGGCCTCGACGTCATGGGCACCCCGATTGGCGGCCTCCATGATCCCCGGCCCCCCGCCCGTGTTGATTACGTAATCGCACTGCCCCTCGATCTGGCAACTCGAAGAAACCAACCGGCCGAACTCGCGAGCCAACTCGTAGTAGCAGGATTTCTCGGCAAGGCGTTCGGCCCGGTCCACCGCGCGCTGACGCCGCCGGTTGTCCGGCGTGTCGGATAACTGCGAGCGAGCCCGCTCGAGTTGTTCTTCGGCCTTCTGCGGATCCACGATCCGCGTACTGCCGAAAACCACGATCGTCGAGCGGATGCCCTGCTCGTCCAGCGCCAACTCGGGTTTGAGCAACTCCAATTGCATCCGTACCGGGCGCAACTCCTCACTGGCCAGGAAATCGACATCCTTGTACGCGATGCGATAACTGGGCGCTTGCAGCAAATCTTGAAGATTGTTTCCGTCAGATCCGTCACTCATGCAAACCACTCCTTGAGAAAAGGCTATCGACGTCTCTCGAACGAAGTCGCCCGGGCACAGCCCACAAGCCTACATTCATTTTATGGACCAGGCAACCCGTCCCAGTCACACCAGAGACTGGGTAGCCTCCACTATTTGTGACCAGAAAACGATCCAGGCTATCGTGGCCGACAGCAGCCAGACGGTCGGAGATAGGGTTCTAACGGCGGGAAACCGCGTTCTCAGCGGTTTGATGCCCGAATCGAGCGCCATGGCCCCGATCAGCAGCACGAAGACGGCCTGCCAGCCGAGAAACAGCCCGACACAGGCCGGACACATCAGCACGTCGATCTTTCGCTCCGGTGAGACGGACAGCCGGGCGACCCATCCCAACAGCAAACCGGCCGCCAAGCCGGCCATGCCGTCGGTCAGCCCCAGAATCCAACCCGACCCGTCCAGCCACGGCAAACCGGCCGGGACCGGATGCAGATGGGGCCAGATCAAGGGCCCGATCAGGCCGCCGAGGATCGCCGGCAGAAAAAGGCTCCGCCACGGGCGATGCCCGTCGAATTCCATCAAACCGGCCGCCAGTAGCGTACACAGCAGCAGCAAGTGATACGCATAGATCCCGAACAGTTCGGCGACCGTGCGGACCGACTCAGCCGATCGCACGGGAAGATTCACACCGCCGCCGAGGCATTCGTACGATCCGAGCAACAGAAACATCGACGCGGTGATCCCCTCGACGATCGGATACCGGGCGGAAATCCCGGCCCCACAATCGCGGCACCGTCCGCGAAGCATCAGCCAGCCGAGGATCGGCACGTTGTCGAACCAGCGGATCGCATGCTTGCAGGCCGGACAATGCGACCCGGGCTGGACCAGGCTCATGCCCCCCGGCAGCCGATAGACGGCCACGTTGAGGAAGCTGCCGATCGAACCCCCCATCGCAAAAATCCAGGCCCCGATCAGACAGGTTGCGGAGTCGACGGTGATGTCAAAGGGTGGCATGTTCTATCCTACGCTACCATTTACCGTGAACACCGTCCAAGCCCACCGACGGCGGTCGGTGGGACCGGCCAACCGGTTGAGCGGGCGAGTCGGTTGATCGGGCGAGTCCCGCCGGCCGCCGCCGGTGGGCTTGG